>NZ_JNGS01000009.1:0-29921 GCF_001039595.1 Bizionia psychrotolerans | reverse complement strand
TTTTTATTTGATGGTTTAGTTTGATTTGTGGTTTGCTATTTATGAAAGTGGTTGGGTTGGGTTATTGGAAGACATTGTTCGTGTTCCGATTTCAATTTAAATACTGTATTCCTTTTTTTTTTATTTATGATTTGGAGATTGTAAAAAAATGTTTAATATTGTAAGTGGTTGATTTCTAATTAATTTAGCCACAAATTCCTCTTAAATAATTTACTATAGCATATAGCATAAGTTTCACTTAAAACTTTTTGATATGCATAGACTATGTGTTTACACTCAAGACATTATTTTTCTGACCGGACGTAGTAATAGTTATGCTCGTGAGCTTCTACGCGATATTCGTTTACTTCATAAAAAGGATCGGCATCAATTGATTACTATCCATGAGTTTTGCAACCATACTGGGCTGGATTATGATGAGGTTTTTAAGAGTATTAATGGTATTAAAAACCCCTAAATCCCCTATGGGGAACTTTGTCTCGATAGCTAGCGGGATTGAAACTGCTGTTGAAATTGAAGGGGTTGGCTGCTCTGAATCTTCGGTCTCTTCGATTATTAGTATATTCGAAATGCTTTGAATGACAGCGTGCAAGCTAAATGAAAAGGTTGCTGTCATGCAGAAGGCCGTGCGACTGAAGTGTCTCTGGTTTAGAGGCTGTGTTGGACCTTTGAGATTAGTTGCGCTGAACCTGCAGTTTCATCGCTAAGCTCTGAATGACATGTTGCTTTTGAATGACATTTAGTGATTTGTTAAGAGATTAGTTGCGCTGAACCTTTGAGATTCTTCGCTTTGCTGCGCGCGCTCTGAATGACAGGATGCTCTGAATGACATGTTAGTCTTAATGAGATTGGGCTTTTTGAATGATATGAATTGATTAATAATTCTCTAGTTTGCATTTTGGTTTTCCTTAGGAATTGCTATATTAGCCGTATATAACTAGTCACCTCAAACTATTTGTTTTAAGCACTATACATGGCTTTGGAAACACGGATCTATCAAAAAAATCGTACTGTAAAAGTTGGTTCTTTATTAAAGGCTAGTTTGAAGGACCTGATTGGGTCTCGTTTTTTGGCAAGGCAACTTGCGGAGCGAGATATTAAGGCGATGTATAGACAGTCCTTACTGGGTATTTTTTGGGCTTTTGCTGCGCCTTTGGCTACTGCGGCTGTTTGGATTTTCTTGAATAGTAGTGGAACGGTTCAGCTTTCTGATACGGGTGTTCCGTATCCGGTTTATGCTTTTACAGGTACGCTTATTTGGTCTATAATTGTGGCTTCTATTAATTCGCCGATGCAAAGTACGCAGGCTGCGAAGGGGATTCTGACTAAAATTAATTTTCCTAAAGAAGCTTTATTGCTTTCTGGTATTTATAAGTTGTTGTTTGATAGCAGTATTAAAGTAATTCTATTGGTGGTCTTTATTTTTGTTTATGGTGTTGGTTTTCATTGGAGTTTATTGTTATTCCCATTAGCTATTTTTGGCGCTATTCTTTTTGGTACTACTGTAGGGTTGTTTTTAACTCCTATTGGTTTGTTGTATAAGGATATAGGGAAAATTATTTCGCTTGGGATGCAGTTTTTAATGTATGTGACTCCTGTGGTTTATGCTATTCCTGAAACAGGGATTATGAAAACCATTATGACTTGGAACCCGATTACACCTATAGTTTTAACTGCTCGTGATTTAGTGGTTGGGTTTACGCCAGAGTATCTCACATATTTTTTAATAGTGGTTGCTATTTGTGTGCCTTTCTTGTTTTTAGGGTTGATTGTTTACCGAATTTCAATACCGATTATTGTGGAGCGGTTGAGTGCGTAGTTGATTAATAATGAAGAATGAATGATTAATAATGAAGAATTAGTAATTAATAATGATGTGTTAGCGGAATTAAGATAATTTTATCGTCGCAGTCGCAGTGGCCCGCCTTTGCAAATGCTACGGACGGGCAAGAAGTTGACGTTTTGGTTTCGATAGGAATGAATTTAGAACATAACAACAGCATAAAAGTTTATAGAAAAGACTATAGATAAGAGAGAAAAGAAAAGAGACCAATTTATGACAGACCATTCTCAAATAACAGCTGCAAATGAGGTACTTGTAAAAGTAGAGGGTTTGAGCAAAAAGTTTTGCAAAGAACTTAAAACTAGCCTTTGGTATGGTGTTAAAGATTTGGTGAGTGGTGTGCGTGGTTCTGATACGGAGCGTTTGTTGCGCCCTAAGGAGTTTTGGGCCGTGAAAGATATAAGTTTTGAGTTGCGACGTGGCGAGTGCCTGGGCTTAATTGGCCATAATGGTGCAGGAAAAAGTACCTTACTAAAAATACTAAATGGCCTTATTAATCCAGATGCTGGCAAGGTTACTATTAAAGGCCGTGTAGGTGCACTGATAGAGCTTGGTGCTGGTTTTAACCCGATTTTAAGTGGGCGTGAAAACATTTATAATAATGGTGCTATTTTAGGATTTACGCGGAAGGAAATAGATGGCAAACTCGAGGATATTATAGCCTTTGCCGAACTGGAAGAATTTATTGATATGCCCGTACAGCATTATAGTTCTGGTATGAAAGTCCGCTTGGGTTTTGCTGTTGCTGCCCAAATGGAACCCGATGTGTTGATTATTGATGAGGTTTTGGCCGTTGGTGATTTAGGTTTTATTCTGAAATGTTTTAAAACCATTGATACTATTTTACCACGGACGGCTGTTATTTTTGTGAGCCATAGTATGCCTATGGTATCACGTATTTGCAGTCATGTTATTTTGTTAGAACATGGAAATTCAAAATTTCAGGGTGATGATGTAAGTAAAGCAATAGATTTGTATTATACGCGATTTGCTAATAATGACCGCAATATCGTATTTGATGATGGGAGTTTGGTTTTGGAAAACATAGAGTTGCTAAATGCTTCTATACATGAAAATATTCCGCAAATTAATTGGGGAGACGATTTTACATTGGATTTTAAGTTTAGAATAAATACAGTAATTAAAGTCCCTGTTTTTAATATTATTATTTTCGATAAAGAACAGCGTCCTGTTGCCTTATTGGAATCTAATGATTTGGATGCAGACTTGTCCATAAAAAGTAATGCCTTACATTTTACCGTAACGCATACTAACTTACAATTATCAAAAGGCGTTTATTCTATTAATATATTGACAACAAATACAGTAGGAACGCCATTGCTGAGAATAAATAATGTTTTAACATTTCAAATGCTACAGGATAGAGAGGTTTGGCAGCCTTTTTTATTAAAAGCAACTTATTCAAAAAAATAAAATTAATGTATGTTATTTAAAACGAAAAAATCTAAAATATTTTGTATTTCTTTTCAAAGAACCGGAACAACTTCTGTAGGAGGTTTTTTTAAAGACCATGGATTTAAAGTTGCTGGATATAATTATAAAAGAAGCATGAAATGGTCAGAGTTCAAATTTTTAGGAGATTATGAAGCCATTTTTAGAACTGAAGAATTTCAAGAATTTCAAGTTTATGAAGATAACCCATGGTGGGAGACGGATTTTTATAAGTATCTTTTTCATCGATTTCCAGATTCAAAATTTATACTTTTTGAAAGAAATTCTGATAAATGGTTTGACTCCATGATGAGCCATTCAAATGGTAAAACATTAGGGAATGCATTTAGGCATTCTAAATTATATAATAGAGGATTAGAGTTTTATGAACGATTTCCCAATAGAGATAACTATAGGAATTATAAGGTTATTGATAATTTATTGGAACTCAAAGAAGAACACAGAAAACATTATACAGATATCTACGATTTAAGGAATAAAGAGATTTTGGAGTTTTTTGAATATACAGATAGGACTAGGTTAGTATATCTTAAATTAGAAGATCCCTTGAAGTGGATTAAACTAGGTGCTTTTTTTTAAGATAGAAGTGAATCGTGATTATAATATGCATAAAAATAAATCTAATTAGTTCAAGTCTTTTTAAGTCTAAATTTGTTAATACAGATTATAGATTTCGTTTAACTGGTATAAAGAATTATTAATTGACAAAATTTTCAAAACATATTATATTTTTTATATCGCCAATTCTAATAATATTAGTTTTTTCTGAATATTATCTAAGGTTGATTCCTAATAACTACACGTATAAAAATCTACTGATGAAAGGAGAGTATGATGGGGTTGTGTTAGGAAATTCCCATGCATATAGAAATGTTATTGTTGAAAATTTGCAATTTGATTGTATTAATTTGGCCAATGTATCCCAATCAATTGATATTGATTATAAATGGTTTGAAAAAGCCCTTGAACATAATAATTTAAAATTTGTTATAGTTAACGTTAGTTTACCTACATTACTATTAAGGTTGAATGATAGCAAGGAACAATGGAGAACTTCATATTATAATATTTATACTGATTTGAGATTAAATTTTAAAGTAAAAGATAATCTTGAATTATTGAATAAATCACCGAAGGATAATTTTAAAAAACTACAAGACTATTTTTTACAACCGAATAATTTTAAAGTAACATGTTTAAGTAAAGGATCTTATCCTTTGGATATAACTTTAGAAAATTTCGAAGAAAATGCCATTAAAACCTCAAATAGACATTTAAGTTTTGGATTTAAGCATTTTCAGGAAAATCGGAGGGCTTTGCAATCGATAATAAACAAAGCATTAGAGGGTAATATTAAAGTTTTAATATTGATTCCACCTATGCATAAAGATTACAGAAATTTAATTGATAAAAAATATTCAGAAAAACTATTTAATACAATTGAATTAATCGTAAAAGAAAGAAATATCCAATATTTGAATTATTATGAGGATGTAGAATTTGAAAACTACATGTTTAAAGACTCAGATCATTTAAATATTTACGGAGCTGAATTATTAACTCGAAAAATCAACATTAAACTCATTGAATTGCTCTAACTGGAAGAATGATTAAAATTATCATTTTCATACAGGCGTTTTTAAGCTGTTTTAAAATAATTATGACACTTACTTTGGATAAACAAAAAGGGAGTTTTGGTTTAAACAATAAAACTGAAATTAATAGTTACATAAAAAGTGACATAGTATAGCTGCCACCAATAGCTATTTGCTTTTATAACATGTTTAAAGCTTTTGGCATAACAGATTTATTAATACACTTTTTAGTGATAAGGATCATTTATAAAGATAACGGATTGGGCGGCTGCAAAACAACTTGTTTAAGTTATAATGTTACAAGCTGTTTAAATGCTTTATGAAACAATTTATTATTAACATTGATAAAACTATCGAAATCTATTTCATTACGCTATGATAAAAAACCAATTTTTTATTTACGGAAATCCCAGATCAGGCTCAAGTCTTTTAAGGTTATTACTTAATAGTCATTCCCAGATTTGTGTACCGCCTGAATGTGGTTTTTACCATTGGTTAGCCTCTAAATATGGGTCATGGAATCCATCTAATTTGAACGCTAAGGATATTGATGCCTATATTGAAGACCTTCAGAACTGTAAAAAGTTTGAAACGTGGTTGTTGCCTAGCTCATTGATTCGAAACGTTATAGAAGACCATAAACCAGAGGATTATAATGCCCTTTCAACTTGTGTATATTTGAGTTATGCTTTTATGCATGATAAAAAACCTAATCTTTTAGGGGATAAAAATAATTACTATATTAAACATCTAGATGAATTAGACAGGATGGCACCCGATAAATTTATTATTCATATAGTTAGGGATGGTCGGGATACAGCGTGCTCATATAGAGAGATAAAACATATAGACAGCTCGCATAAATACAAGCCTATTTTGCCTACAGATATTACTGAAATAGCTGAAGAATGGGGTGTAAATAATGTAAATATTTTTAATTTCTATAAAAACCGAGACAATTATATTTTAGTTACATATGAAGCTCTTTTAAAAAACGCCTAAACTTGTGCTTTCTCAAATTCTTGCATCATTAGCATTAGATTTTGAGCCAGAGATGTTTGATTTTTATAAGAATAATCAGATAAAGCAATTGGAGCCCAAAGAAACCGTAGCTTGGAAACAAAAGACCCTGCAGCCAATAGACGCCAAAGATATTGGCATTTATAAGCGTAAGTTGACCAAAAAAGAGATTGCACAATTTAATTTAACCGCAAAAGACGCATTAAAGCTTTTTGATTATGATGTTGAGTGTTAGGGTACAGTGCTATAACCATGGCTTATATATTCAGCAAGCCTTGGAAAGTATCATTATGCAACAAACCAATTTTCCATTTGAGGTTGTTATTGGTGATGATTTTTCGACAGATGATTCGTTAGCTATTATTGATGCTGTTATTGCTAAAAACACCAATGCCCAGATTAGGTTTCATGTGTTGGATAGACCAGTTGGAGGCACCTATTGGAAGGACAGGCAAAAGCTGGGTAGGCTGCATAATTTTACCAATATTATTGATAATTGCCAAGGTAAATATATTGCGCTTTTAGATGGGGATGATTATTGGACCGACCCTTTAAAATTGCAAAAACAGGTTGATTTTTTGGAATCAAATATAGATTACGTAATTTGTTTTCATGAAGCTAGAGTTTTGTGGGAGGATGAAAAGAACCACAATTCAATAAGATTTAATAGTCAATTTCTATGGAATAAAATGAATGTTAATAAGTTTGTATACTCTGCACAAGATGTATTTAATGGTCCCTTTATGGCTACAGCATCTGTTATGTATAGAAATACAACGATTTCTTTCCCCAAATGGTTTTATGAAGCTTATAGTGGTGATATAACTCTTTATGGTTTGATTATAGGGGAAAGTAAAATAAAATACATGACTGAGGTGATGGCATCTTATAGAAAACACCCTGATGGTATAACTAGATTGCATAAAGGGAGTGAAATTATTTTAAATCGTATTATGATTTTACAATACATTAATAGTTATTATAAAGGGGCTCATAAATCTAAAATAAAAATAGCTATCAACTTGTATTTGGCAGGATTGAAGTCTTTAAGTAAAAAAAAAAATTATTTATTTAATAAGGCTTTACTTTCAAGGTGGTCTTATTGAAGTTAAGTATATTTTACATTTTTTTAAAAAATAATTATAGATTAACGCATGAACTGCTATTGTACTATTATAACTTCTAATTATTTTGTTTATACTAAAGCAATTTTCGATTCTTTGGAAGCCTTTAATGCACATTTAGATTTCAATGTTCTTGTTGTAGATGATTGTTACGAATTACAGAACTATAAGAACATTAAGGTCTTGTCACTTGATTCTATTAAAACAACATACCCAAAAGATTATAAATTAATTGAGTTATACGAAAATGACCCTACTAGTAATTTGCGTTGGGCGTTAAAACCCTTATTTTTAAAATATTTACTTCTTGAAAAAAAATATGATAAAGTCCTGTTTTTAGATCCTGATCTTTATTTTTATCAAAACCCTAGTTTTCTTTTTGAACAATTGGATGAGGCAGATGTTATAATCACACCGCATTGGCGTTCTAAAGACCCTTTAAAGGATGCAGTTAATTTTAATTCTCTATTTACAGGAGGCTTATTTAATGCCGGTTTTTTTGGCTGTAATGCAAGCGCAATTAATGTATTAGATTGGTGGTTATCTGTTTGTGCCTATAAAATGGAAAAGGCTGATGGCTTTTATGTTGATCAAGCTTATTTAAACTTAATGTCTATTTATTTTTCAGAACAAGTTCAAGTTTTGCAGCACCGAGGTTGTAATGTTTCAAATTGGAATTTAATTGAATGTGAACGCATTGAACGTGGCAATGAGATACTTATCAACAATAAATATCCGATTGTTTTTATTCATTTTACGAATGCGACTATTAATTTTATAGCTAATGGGAAGGATAAGTTACTGAAGCCTTTTTTGGAACAATACAAGGATAACTTATTAAAGCATAACAAGAAGTTTATATTTAATTATGAAATGCATGATATAGATGATAAAAAAAACTTTTCCGCAGTTATTAAAAAAAATATTTAAGAGATAAATATGGACGATAATCAATTTATAAATATTGGCTTTAATTCATCCAATCTTGATAGGTATTATATTAGGACGTCCATTTTAAACGCTTTAAGAGAAAATTTAATTAATCTTTCTGGGTCTCTATTGGATATAGGCTGTGGGAAAATGCCTTATAAGGGTTATATTCTAGAGAACTCCCATGTTACCAGCTATACAGGTTTGGATATAGAAACAGCTATAACATATGATACAGGCATAAAACCTGATATTACCTGGGATGGTATTACGATGCCTTTTGAAGATAGTAGTTTTGAATGTGCATTTGGAACTGAAGTTTTAGAGCATTGCCCTGACCCAGAACTTGTTTTAAAAGAGGTATATCGGGTTTTAAAGCCAGGAGGTGTTTTCTTTTTTACGGTGCCATTTTTATGGAATTTACATGAAGTGCCACATGATGCATACCGATATACGCCTTTTTCGTTAGAGCGCCATTTAAAAAATTCGGGTTTTACGGATATAGATATTAAAGCCACAGGTGGCTGGCACGCCTCTATGGCGCAAATGCTTGGTTTATGGGTAAGACGCAGTCCTATGTCTGCTAATAAGCGCAGTGTATTGTCGAAAATAATTAAACCCGTTATAGCTTATTTAATTAAACTAGATAAACCAGAATCCGTTCGGTTTAAAGAAGGGCAGATGATAACAGGATTATACGGACTTGCAAAAAAATAGTATTGATGATATTAAAAAAAAACGTTGCTATTGCTACTATTAATAAAAGTGCCTATTCTGAAACTTTTATAAAGGCTCAAATTAATTTGTTGCCTGCCAAATTAGTTTTATATGGTGGTTGGTTACCTGTTTTTTATGGAAACCATCAGGTTATTGCTAATAGGTATAAAACCAAGTTGAATAAGTTGTTCAAATTGGTATTTAAAAGACCTATTTTTAATAGCACTACAGACTTTGTTTCAGTATTAAAACAGCATCAGATTGATGTGGTTTTAGCACAATATGGTTTAGCTGGAGCGGCATTGCTAGAAATTTGTAAAAAAGCAGATGTATCTTTGGTTGTTCATTTCCATGGGTTTGATGCAAGTGTTACGGATGTTTTAACCGCACATGAGGATGCTTATAAAGCTATGTTTGTACAGGCGCGTAAAATTATAGCTGTATCTCATGCTATGAAGTCTAAATTGATATCAATAGGTTGTCCGGAAGAGAAAATTGCATTAATACCTTATGGACCAGATCCTATATTTTTTAGTAACCAACCTGATTTTTCCTCCAACACGTTTTTTGCCATAGGTCGTTTTGTTGATAAAAAAGCTCCTTATTTGACTTTGATGGCTTTTAATGAAGTAGTTAAAGAATTTCCCGATGCCCAATTACGTATGGCAGGAGCAGGCGAACTTTTAAATACCTGTAAAAACATGGCAAAAGCTTTGGGTATTGAGGATCATGTTATTTTTTTGGGGATTGTAAAACCAGACATTGTCTGTGAGGAACTATTACATGCTTTGGCATTTGTACAGCATTCTGTGGTGGCAGATAATGGCGATAGTGAGGGGACTCCGGTTGCTGTGTTGGAAGCTCAAGCCGCTGGATTGCCTGTTATAGCTACTTTTCATGCTGGAATTCCCGACGTGGTACTTGATGGTGAGACGGGTTTATTGGTTGAGGAATTAGACATTCAAGACATGAAAGCGGCCATGATAACACTCCTTAAGGATAAAGAAAAAGCCAAGGACATGGGTAGAAAAGCAAAAACACGTATGGAACAACAGTTTACTATGGATATTTATATTAACGCGTTGCGGTCTGTTTTAAATGAAAATTGAGGTATTTAAAACTAAACACCATCTATATGCCACAAGGACTTACAGTTTAATTCATTTTTTGTTAATTTGTATAGCCTTTAATTTATAATCTATTTAAAAAATAATGGCTTACTAATTCATGAAAAACCCAGCTATAGTTGTAGTTACATATAATAGACTTGCTAGTTTTAAAAGGCTAATTGGCTCTATATTGAACGCCAAATATACCACGGACACTATTCCTTTGATTATTAGTATAGATTATCATGAGGCTAATTTACCTTTAATTCAATTTGCGAATGCGATTGTTTGGGAGCATGGTGAACTAGTTGTTATAACTCATGAGGAAAATATAGGTTTGAAAAATCACATTTTAAAATGTGGTGATTTAGTGAACCAGTATGAAAATATTATAGTATTGGAAGATGATTTATTTGTGTCGCCTTATTTTTATCAATACAGCTTAGATAGTTTGCGGTTTTATGAAAATGATACGCAAATAGCTGGAATATCATTGTATAGCTATGAAAAATCGGAAGGAACTTTAGATAGCTTTAAACCAATTTATAGTACCTATGATACGTACTTTTTGCAATTTCCAAGTTCTTGGGGGCAGATATGGACTATGTGCCAATGGCATGAGTTTATAACTTGGTACGACTTACATAAATTAAACACTGATTATAGAAATTATTTACCTAAATACATTGCGGATTGGCCCAAAACGTCATGGAAAAAGTATTTTGCAGCTTATATAGTTGAAACGAACAAATACTTTGTGTATCCTAAAGTTGGGTTGTCTACCAATTTTGGCGAAGTTGGGCAGCATTATCCTGAAAAAACAAATATAATTCAGACCGATTTATTACATTATGATCTGGCATTTAGGTTTGAAGCCTTTGGCGCGATGAGTTTGCGATATGATTCAACATTTGAGTTGACCTATGATAGTTTGGTTTTATTGCAAGATAAATTCATTCAACAACCCAAATTTATTCTAGATTTTTACGACTTAAAACCGATAAAAGGTTCTGATTTAGTCATGACACAATTACCATCTTCCAATCCTATTTTGACATTTTCAAATAGCATGCAGCCGCTGATTAATAATTTAATTTATGAAATTGAAGGAGCAGGTATAACACTAACGAAGGCACAAGATATTCTGCAAGAAAAAGAGGTATTTGAGAAAAAACTAAAAAAACAAACGTTTGGAACCAGACTAAAATATAAATGTATTAAATGGCTTAAGTTTAGTTATCATAAAATACTGATTAAGACCACATAAAATATAATTTAGAATATATTTAAACTATTAATTTAATTGCATGAACTACCCCAGAATATCTATAGTAACCCCTTCATATAACCAAGGTGACTTTATTGAAGACACTATTTTATCTGTTCTAGGTCAATCTTATCCTAATTTAGAGTATTTAATATATGATGCTGCTAGCACTGATAATACGGTAGGGATACTAAAAAAGTATGAAAATCAATTAACCTATTGGGTGTCTGAAAAAGATGAAGGTCAGGCTGATGCTATTAATAAGGGATTTGAAAAAAGTACAGGTGCTATTTTGTTGTGGCTTAATAGTGATGATATTTTAATGCCTAATGTTTTACATTATATAGCCAGGTTGTATATAGAACAGGGAGACGGTATTTATTATGGTAATTGTATTCATTTTAAAGATGATAACAAAAATGGCGTTCGTGCGCATGGTAGTAATGTGCATAAAAATTTTAAAACAATACCATTAGATTTAGTAGATACGATTATACAACCATCTTCCTTTTGGAGTAGAGACGTGTGGATTAAAAATGGTATTTTAGAAAAAAAAATATCACTTTGGCTTTGATTGGGAGTGGTTTTTAAGAGCCCAAAAGAATCATATTCCATTTTACTCATTTAACAAAGCGCTATCTCTATACCGTTTTCATGATGCACATAAAACTGGTGTTGGAGGTGATAAAAGACAAGACGAACTATATCAAATATATAAACTTTATAATGTGCGTAATGCGGATTTATATGATTTGATTAGAAACGAAACATTTGCATTTAATTTTTATGAAAAGGTGATTATTAAAATAACTAATTTACTTTTTAAGACTAAAAAAAGTCAGGTCTATTTTTTGAAAAAGTTTAAATCTAAAACCTATAAAGATTATAGTGTTGCAGATATTGAAAACATAAAAAGAATGCTTTAATAATTATTAAAGCCATAAACACGATTTAATGAAAACAGCACTTATAACAGGAATAACCGGTCAAGATGGTGCCTATTTGGCCGAGCTTTTATTAGAAAAAGGCTATCAAGTACATGGTATTAAACGACGTGCCTCTTTACTGAATACAGACCGTGTGGATCATTTATATCAAGACCCTCATGAAGACGATATTCGGTTTACCTTGCATTATGGCGATTTAAGTGATGCTATGAATATTACGCGTATTATTCAGGATGTTCAACCCGATGAGATTTACAATTTGGGTGCTATGAGCCATGTAAAAGTGAGTTTTGATACCCCAGAATATACGGCTAATGTTGATGGATTAGGAACGTTGCGCATTTTAGAAGCTGTTAGATTATTGAACTTAAGCAAGAAAACGAAGATTTATCAAGCTTCTACTTCTGAACTCTATGGTTTGGTACAGGAAACACCACAAAGTGAAACTACACCATTTTATCCGCGTTCGCCATATGGTGTGGCTAAATTATATGCCTATTGGATAACGGTAAATTATCGAGAAGCTTATGATATGTTTGCCTGTAATGGGATTCTGTTTAATCATGAATCGCCTTTACGTGGAGAAACCTTTGTGTCGCGAAAAATTACACGCGCAGCCAGCCGAATTGCTTTAAAGCAACAAGATGTTTTATATTTAGGAAATTTAGATGCGCAACGCGATTGGGGACATGCTAAAGATTATGTAGAAGCCATGTGGTTGATGTTACAACAAGAGACGCCTAGAGATTATGTTATAGCTACAGGTGTTACGACCACTGTTCGTGAATTTGTAATCATGGCTTTTCAAGAAGTTGGAATTGAACTGACCTTTTCAGGTAAAGGCGCCGATGAGGTGGCAGTTGTTTCTGCTTGCCATAAACTGGAATACCAATTGCCTATTGGGCAAGTGGTGGTTAAAGTAGATCCTAATTATTACCGTCCAACGGAAGTTGATTTATTAGTTGGGAATGCCGACAAATGTAAAGCTTTGCTGAACTGGGAACCAAAATACACCTTGAAAACCTTGATAGCCGAGATGATGGTTAGTGATTTGCGACAGTGTGAAAAACATGCATATTTAAAACTGGGTGGCTTTGATAAAAACCCAACAAAATCTGCTTTTAAATATGAATAAAGATGCTAAAATATATGTTGCTGGCCATACAGGTATGGTGGGTTCTGCCATTGTCCGTCATTTAAAAGCCATAGGTTATACGAACTTGATTTTTAGAACATCGTCCGAATTAGATTTAACGAATCAGCATGCTGTTTCTGTTTTTTTTGAAACTGAAAAACCAGATTATGTTTTTTTAGCAGCTGCTAAAGTTGGTGGCATTCAAGCGAATAATATATATCGTGCCGAATTTTTGTATGAGAATCTTATGATAGAAGCCCATGTGATTCATCAAAGTTACGTTCATGGTGTTAAAAAACTGTTGTTTTTAGGCTCGTCTTGTATTTATCCGAAATATGCAGAACAACCCATTTCCGAATCCAGTATGCTAACGGGTGCTTTAGAGCCAACCAATGAACCTTATGCCATTGCCAAAATAGCAGGTGTGAAACTCTGTGAAAATTATAATAGGCAATATGGTTGCGATTTTATTTCGGCCATGCCCACCAATTTATTTGGACCCAATGATAATTATGATTTAAAGAATTCCCATGTGTTACCCGCTTTATTACGAAAGTTTCATGAAGCCAAGGAAGCCAACTTACCAGAAGTTGAAGTTTGGGGTTCAGGTAAACCCATGCGCGAATTTTTACATGTGGATGATTTAGCCGAAGCTTGCTACTTTTTAATGATGCATTATTCGGGTAATACGCCTATTAATATTGGAACCGGTAGCGATTTAGCTATTAAAGACTTGGTGCTTTTAATTCAATCCATAACAAATTATAATGGACGTATTGTTTGGAACTCAGAAAAACCAGATGGTACACCACGAAAACTGCTTGATGTAAGTCATATTCATAGTTTGGGGTGGAAGCATCGTATCTCTTTAGAAGCAGGGATTCGTTCGGTTTATGCCGCTAAATTTCTAAAGGACTATTAATTATGCTTATTTCTATCATCACCATAAATTATAATGATGTAGTTGGTTTAAAAAAAACCATGATTAGTGTATTGGAACAAACGTATGCTGATATTGAATATATTGTTATAGACGGTGGCTCCACCGATGGAAGTCTTGACCTTATTAAAGCGCATAAAGAAAAACTTGCGTATTGGGTTAGTGAACCAGACAAAGGCATTTATCATGCTATGAACAAAGGTATTGATCAAGCAACTGGTGCTTATTTGTTATTTTTAAATGGAGGCGATTGGTTGGTGGATTCCTCGATTATTGAAAAATTTGTTGCTTTTAAACCTGTTGAAGACCTTGTTTATGGAGATGTTTTTGTTAGGAAAGGTCATGCTTGGCGAAGAAAGTTTATGCCTAAAGAAATGAGTTTTGGTATGGCTTTGTCAAACACTTTAGCTCATCAAGCAGAATTCTATAAACGTGGTTTATTTGATGACGATTTTCGTTATGATACCTCTTATCAGGTTGTTAGTGACTGGATTTTAACTAACCATGCTATCGTTTTTAAACAAGCAACAAGCAGGTATATAGATTTAGTTGTTTGTTATTTTGAAGATCCAGGCATAAGTAGTGATTTTAATTTAAGACATACGGAGCGTAAACGGTATTTGAAAGCGAATTTTGACCCGTTATTTTTAAATTTATTGAAGGATTATCAGCGTTTACATGGGCAGAATCAGACTTTGAAAGGTCGTTTTCTGGTGCAGGTTGCCGTGTGGATTCAAGACAAAAGGAATCGACTGTTTAAGACAACTAAATAAAATTATGAGTCATCCATTAGTAAGCATTATTATCCCAAGTTATAACTCTAAAACTTATTTAAAGGAGGCTGTATCTAGTGCTTTAAGTCAAAGTTATGAACCCATAGAAATTATTGTTGTTGATGATGGCTCTACTGATGATACTGCTGATTTATTTTCGGAATTTGAAGCCCAATCGGTTAGATGTTACCGTATTAAAAATGGTGGTGCTTCACAGGCACGTAATTATGGGTTAGAGCAGGCTACTGGTGATTATATCCAGTTTTTAGATGCAGACGATATTTTGGATTGTTCTAAAATTGCCAAACAGCTTGACATGATGCGAAAACATCAAGCGGATGTAAGCTATACACCTTGGATTGATTTTAAAAAAGACATTACAGATACCCATACCCAATTTCGTTTTTTTTTATTTGGAACATTCGTTAATGCCAACTGGCAAAGACTTATGATTAGTTATGGTATGAATAATTGGTTTATTCCTACATTAGCTTGGTTAGTAAAAAAGGAATTGATAGAAAAGGCAGGCTATTGGAATCCAGCAAAATGCCCCAATGATGATGGCGAATATTTTTCACGGGTTTTGTTTTGGGCGGAAAAGGTAGTTTGTGTTAATGAGGTTTTAGCTTTTTATAGATTAACACCTAATGATAGTTTGAGCAAGTTAAATTCAGAAAGCAAAATAAATGCATCCTTTGCTAGTTTTTTGCAAATTGAGGCCTTGTTGCTTACATGTCAGAATGAATACCTGTTAAGTTACCCGAAGCGATTAAATTATATGCAATATAGATTGACTCGGAAAACATATCCTAAATTAGCTAAAAGAGCCGCTGGTAATTTTGATAGGATACAAGCGCCTTCTTTTTTAAGTAAGAAGCGCTATTATTGGTTCTTTATAAAGAAATTTGGTTTGTATAATGGCAGCAAAATATATATGCTTTTACAACCACTTTGGGGACTGGTTATTAACGGTAAAAATAGGAAATAACACGCATCAGATTTGTGATTAGTTTGAGACAGTTTAATAGGTTGTCTAATACTAATTTAGGTTGAAACCTTATATTTGATATAATACTTAAAAACTTGACAATTGAAATTAGCTAAACAAAGTGAATACTACGATGATTTATGGTCGGAACGTAAACGTATGAATAGTTTAAAGCTCATGAGGGCTATTAAAATTTTGGATTACTTTGTGGTTGCCAAAAAGAAGTTTAAAAATCCTAGAACTTTGGATTTAGGTTGTGGAGATGGTAGATTTACAGCATTTTTGGGAGAGTTTGCTGATGCGGATGGATTGGAGCTATCAACGGAAGCTGTAAAAATTGCAAACTCAAAACATCCTCATGTTAGTTATTTTTATGGTGATGCTGTTGATTATGATTTTGGGTCAAACATTTATGATGTTGTGGTATCCCAAGAAGTTATTGAACATATTGAAGATCAAGAAGCCTATATTTCTGTTTGTTACAATGTACTTAAGGCAGGTGGTTATTTAATTATGACAACTCCGAATAAGAAGGTTTTTGACCACATGAAAGGGGGTAATTGGTCAAGTCAGCCGATAGAAAAGGTGTTGACACCACAGCAATTTAAAAAACTGGTACAAACTAAATTTGATATCATAGCTTATGATTCTATTATTTTTAATTTTGGAAAATTGGGTTATTTTAAGATTGTAAATAGTCGTTTGCTAGTTGGTTTATCGAATAGGTTAGGTTTTAATAAGTTGCGAGAGTTTTTTTTGTCAAAATGGGGTTTTGGTTTACATCAATGTGTTTTGGCTAAAAAGAAATCTTAGAACGGTGCCTTTGACGATGTCATGATTTCAGTTTAATTGAGCACCCAGTATTTTTTTTGAATTTAATATTCCTATCAGAGACGTTGAAAAACTGCCAGCAGCGTTTAACTTTAAAATAATTTTCAATTCTTACTAATTTATAGTTTATACCTTATGAAAACCATTTGCTTTGTAGTATCAAGTTTTCCGGCCGTATCTGAAACTTTTGTTACAAATCAGATACTAGGTGCTAAACGTTTAGGGTTTAATGTTTGTATTTTAACCAAGAGATTACTGCCGTTGGAAGAATCAACACAGCGCGATATTATTGAAAGTTATGCCTTATTAGAAGATACAATTTTATTAGATTATAAGATTCCCAAATCAACATTTAAACGCTTATTTGTTGGGTTTTATCTCATCCTTAAATATTTTAAATTTTGGATTAGTCCTGTGGATATTTCTTTTAGGCATCGTGTTCTCAACTGGCCATATATTATTCGTTTTTATAAAAAATTAAGGCATGTGGATATATTTCATGCACAATTTGCGATGGATGGCGTAGCGATTGCTGAAATGAAAGCAAATAAATTATTACAAGCCAAATTAATAACGACTTTTCATGGCCACGACGCCCATTTTAAGAATGATAAAGATCTAATTTACTTACAGAATGTCTATAAGACCTTATTTAAGGTTTCAAATTTTGTGACCGTAAATACACCGTATTTGGAAAACCAAGTGCTTGAACTTGGATGTAGCAAAGCAATTATGCATGTGATTCCAATGGCTATTGATGTTCAATATTTTAAACCAGAGCAGATAAAAGCCTTAACAGTTAACCAGACTGTCAAACTTATTTCCATTGGAAGGCTTATTGAGTTTAAAGGTTTTGCATATGCTATTGAGGCTGTAAAACGTTTAGTAACTCAAGGACTAGCTGTGAATTATACTATTGTAGGTGATGGCGTGCTTTTTGCTGAACTACAAGATCAAATAAACGCCTTGAAACTCCAAAATTACATCACGTTAGTTGGGAAAAAAAGTCAGGAAGAGATTCGAAGCTTGTTAGGAGATCATCACATCTACCTAATGAGTTCTATTACTAGTGCTAAAGGACGCTGTGAAACACAAGGTGTTGTTACTGCAGAAGCCCAAGCTATGGGATTACCTGTTGTTGCGTTTAATACTGGTGGTGTTCCTTATACATTACTTGATGGTGAAACTGGAATTTTGGTGGCTGAAAAGGATGTTGATGCTTGTGCTCAAGCTATATTGGAAATGATAAGAAATCCTAAGCGGTTTCAAAATATGAGCCATCAAGCTAGAGAATTTGCGGTTAGTAATTTTTCGAGGAAGCTTATGACAGAGCGCTTTAAAGCATTGTATGACTAGAAATTTTAGGTGAGTAGTTTGATACACTCACATTTTTAACTTTTCCGTAATTATATTATTAATGCTTGAGATTATTTGTTCATCAACAATTAGGTCTTGTCTGTCATAATTTGTGGCATTATATTCTAAAATGACATGTTGAATTCCGAGAGCGCTAGTTATTTGGTGAAAATAAAAGGCGTCTCTATTATATCTATTAGAGGGAAAAAGCTCTATGACTAAAGGGTTCTCGCTGAAAACCAAATTGGCAAGACCTGCACCATGCGTACCGATTATTATACCAGCATTTCTAAAAAGATTCATTTGTTCTTTAAATGTCAATTCTTCTAATGCAATAAGCTCCAAATTTAGATAATTGAACTTTTCTAAAAATAGCTCTTCATTAATCATTCTCCTTTGGGTTGCTTTTTTTCGAGAGATAATAAAGTTTCGCTTAGTTGGGTTTGAAGTTGTTTTAGCTTTAGAAATAGCATTAACCTTTCTGATTATTTCAGCGTGATAAATGTTGGTTTCTTTGGTAAACGAATTTCGCGTTTGTGGAAATGAAGGGATTAGAATATGGGCTACCTTAAGGCGTGTTTCTTTTTTAAGATAAATCATGGATGGTCTTATGCCAAATAATTCCACTAAAGAATCTATTGTAAATTTTGGAGCACTAGCATCTAAAATTATTTGATATTCACTCAAATTTTGTATTTCTAATAATGCTATTCTTCCAAGGCTTTCAGTAATCCAATGGTAATAATTGCCATATAAATAATTTGTTAGAACAATGGCTTTGTCTAATTTTTTGGAGGGGAAAAATTTTCGAAACTTTACTAAATGATTGCTTTTTAATTTATGTAAATATTCTTCTTGAAAAATGGTGGATTCTAAATTAACACAATCATTTCTATCCAAAATAATGCCTTTTCCGATTACTTCGACTTTATGGGCTTTCTGAAAAAATAATTTCCGTAATTTAATATTCTTGAAATCTGTCCAATACGGTTGGTTTCCAATAAAAGTGAAGTTTTTATTGCTGAAAGAATATACATTATTAGACTCTATATAGACGGTTGATTCGCTATTTTCTTTGGCAATATTTATACTGTTTTTGTATCGCCTTGACAAATGGTTATTTAATCTTCTTCTGAATTTTTTTAAAAACATCAATTTTATTTACTTTTTTAAAGTCTGGTTAAACTCAACTTAACCTCCAAATTATTTATGTTCCTCAAACCACTTGGAAAATCTATTTGCTCCTTTATAGTTGAGATGTTGCAAATCTTTAAACTCACTATCTTGCATCGGGAAATCTTGAAAATCTAGGAACGGAATTTCTCCAAAGTTGGTTATTCTATACCATTGAAATAAGTCTTCATAATTGTGTGCATCAAACTTGGTGTGATAAGGACTTCTCACAAAAATTAATTGGATATTTTTATTAAGGCATAGACGTACTATCTTTTTTAAATACGCACTATCAAATCTCGATATTTTTTTCTCCTTAAGGGTATATTGTTTTTGTGGATCGAATTTGTGTGTCCTTAAAAGTGAATCAATTTTAGATCCTTCATTATGTCTATAGCCTCCAATATAATCTGTAAAATGATACTGATTAAAGGCAATACGTTTTAAATTTGTAACAATACCTTTAAGAATTTCCTGTTGATATGCTAAATTATTGTTAGTAGCCAATAATACATGGTCTTTAATATCTAGGAACGCTAGATAGTTTGGTACTTGATTTTTTTTCCATAGTTTGGTGTCTTCCCAAATTAATATGGTTTTAGGATTAAATTCAACATACACCGTGTCTACTTGCGGATTTTGTTTTAAAATCTCTTTTATTTTTTGATAGCCATAAAAATAGGAATCTCCAGGATCGGATAAATTTTTAAAGTTTGAAATTATTGAATCATTAAAAGTTCCTGCAGGATGCGAGTTTCCTAAAACAATCTTATTAGTATTTGGTTTCAGTTTGAAATTTGCTCGTGTGTTGATAACATAATTACTGGTCACTACCATAGTAAAAATACTTCCGTAAAGAATGACCAAGAATAGGATGATATTTTTTATAAATAACTTCATTTTCTAAAATTGAAAATAAATGAAAGTGTTTTCATTTTTACTAAACAAGAGTATGATGACTATCAAGGTGTAGTAAAAAGCAAGTCTTAATGGACGTTTCCATTTCAAGCCAAGGGTTTCAATAGCATATTGGTCTCGTCTGCCAAGCCATTCTATACTTAAAAATATAACAAGTAGTACAAATATATTAGTTGGTCTTAATTCCGGTATGGTAAAAAGTGATTTGTTGCAAATGCCTTTTATATATTGAAAGGCATGGTTGATATTTTCAGCCCTAAAAAATATCCATGCCAATGTTGTCAAGCCAAAAGTTAAAAGCATATTGAACACCGACCTTATAGAAGGCCATTTCTTATTATAGGCTATTATTTCCAAATGATTCCTATTTTTATTGGTAAGTAGCAATGGGATGAAATAAATAGCATTTAGAGCACCCCAAATAATAAATGTCCAATTTGCACCATGCCAAAAACCACTAACTATAAAAATGATGAATACATTTCTAATTACCTTGGCTTTATTGCCACGACTACCACCTAATGGGATATACAGATAATCTCTAAACCAAGTAGATAATGATATGTGCCACCTGCGCCAAAACTCGGCCATATCTCTAGAAAAATACGGGAAGGCAAAATTTTGCTTAAGGTTAAACCCAAAGAGTCTGGCTGTTCCGATGGCTATATCGGAATAGCCCGAAAAATCACCATAGATTTGAAAGGCAAAAAAGACTGCTCCTAAAACCAATGTGCTTCCCGAATAGTCTTGTTGGTTATCAAATACCGTATTTACAATAACCGCGCAATTATCTGCAATGACCATTTTTTTAAACAGTCCCCAAAGTATCTGCCTTAATCCGTTAACTGCTAGTGAATAATTAAAGGTTCTTTTTTTGTAGAATTGTGGGAGTAAATTTGTGGCGCGTTCTATAGGGCCAGCAACCAATTGTGGGAAGAAACTAACGAATGCTGCAAAAGCTATAAAATCTTTAGTGGGCTCTATTTTTTTTCTGTAAACATCAATACTGTAGCTTAACGTTTGAAAGGTGTAAAAACTAATACCAACAGGAAGTATAATGTTTAAAGATCGCGCATGTATTTCTGTTCCAAAAAACGAAAAAGCCGTGATAAAATTATCCAGGAAGAAATTGTAATATTTGAAAAATCCTAAAAATCCGAGATTGACCATAATACTCGTCCAAAGTAAGATCTTCCGTTTTTTTGTATGGGTTTCTTTACCTAAGCGTACACCGATTGCATAATCAACTAGCGTACTAAATATAATTAAAGACAAAAATCGCCAATCCCACCAGCCGTAAAAGAAATAACTAGCAACGACGATTAATAGGTTTTGAAGTTTTAATGGTTTTTTGGCAACAAACCAATATAGTATAAACACTATGGGTAAGAAAATAGCGAAATCTATAGAATTGAAAAGCATGATGTTTTTATTTTCTTAAAAGCTTTCTTATTTTTTGGATGATATAATATTGAACGGAATGCGAATGTTTGTAGGTGATCTGTTTCTTATCCGGACTACTTGTTTTATTAGCCCAAACCCAATCTGAGTCCTCTTGGATAATAAAATTACCATAATTTGGATGTTGCATAACCAACAACTCAAAAATAGCTTTTATATGAGGTGTCTCCAATTCTTCTTCGGAGAGACTTCTATGCGAAATACCATCAGTCGCTTCTTTCCTTTTGTTTGCTCTAGAATAGGTCCACTTATAATCATCCCATATTATCCAGCCATTATCATTTAATAATTTATCACATAAAAAAAAAGAACTACTATCTATAGTCCAGTTTTTTGGACCATCAATAATAATTAAATCATATTTTGGCTTACAAATTTGATCTTCATTATTCGAGCTATTTTTAATGTCGTCATGTAAAAACCAGTTATAGCCAGATTGCATACGATGTATGTCGACATTTTTATGCAATTGTAAACTATTTAATTGCTCCTCAATAGTCGGTTTAAAACTATCTTTTACTTCCAGTAAATCCACACACGTTAATTTCCCACCACCTATTTCTTTTAGTGCCGCTGCCATATAGCAACTGGCAGTGCCATGAGCAATACCTAGTTCAAGAATGTGTTTAGGTTTGTTTTTTATGATAAAATCATATAAGGATTTGGCATTGTTTTTTGAGATGTACGGTACATCTTTTAATTTATCATAAACATAATCAAATTTCATATCAAAAAATATATTGTAGGTATAGGACATTGGTGAAACATCTAAAAGCAACTAAACTATTCAAAGAAAATGCCCAATTTATGATGTATACTGTTTCAAATATAAGTGTTAATTTTTTTTGAACTATATTTTATTGATTTTTTTTGAAATATTAGGAATTCAGGAGTCTATACTATGCTTTCTAACCTAACATTTTTTTTAACGAATACTGTTTCAATAGAACCTGTTGTATTAATTTCAAATATACCGACTTAAGTGTTTGGGTGAATATGAAAGGAATATATTGTTAAAATCAATAATCGTTATATATTTGAAATCTGTAAGAAATGCGGGAAGCTTACTAAATCTTTCTACATTAATTTTATTCTGATTATTCATGTCAATAAGTGTCATTACTCCACATTTTAACGATTTAGATGGTTTAAAACGGATTTATGGTTGTTTGGAAATACAAACTAGTCGTAATTGGGAATGGCTAATTGTAGATGATTTTTCTGAAAGAACTCTTGTATGTGAGATTGAAAATTGGGTTGAAGAGCTTGGTGATAAGCGTATTCAAATTATTTTTAATTCAGTTAAAACTAATGCTTCAGTTTGTAGGAACAAAGGCGCGGATTTAGCGCTTTTTGATCATTTGGTTTTTTTAGATGCAGATGATTATATTTCTGAAATTTTTATAGCTCAAAGAAACGTAGAATGCCATGAGTTTGTTATATTTAAAAATAAGGCTGTAGTTGATAGTAACGGTATTCAGTTGATTTATCCCGATTGGAAAGGAAACTATTTAGATTGTTTTTTAAATGCAAAATTTATTTGGCAAACCACAGCCATTTTATGGAATAAATCATTTTTCATGAAGATTGGAAAATTTGATCCAAATTTGAAGCGCTTGCAGGATGTAGAACTATCCATCAGAGCTTTATTTTCGGGAACAAGAGAAACCGTTATAGACAATGAAATTGATTTTTTTTATTGCGCAAAGCCCATACGTTTAAAACCTGATATTGTTAGACAATCTTGTGATTCAGTTAATTATTTGATTACTAAACTTGGTACTGATTATTCGTTGAATGTTCATAGACAAACTTTGGTAAAAGCCTATTATTTTGCCTGTGTTAAAGGTTTACAACGTTGCAAGAACAGAGCCGATGTTGTTCATGTAAAAGAAACTTTAGACTTATTTAGAAAGAAGAAATATATTAATGTTTTAGAATATCGTGTTGGAAATGTATTATTAAAATTATATCGGAATGAATTAATTTCCGATTCGTTATTTTTGAGAACAAATCGTTATTTTTTTAAATAACAATTAAAGTTAAACCTATTGATTGACAATATTATTATCTTAAGATTATACGCTTTATGTTTATTTAAGATATAGTTTGTAAACCAAGCCAATTTTGTGCAAACACAGATGTGTTTTTTAGCTGAAAATATATGATTAAAATCAACCTATGATTCAAGTTTCCGTTATACTGCCTATTTACAATGGTGCCAAAACACTTAATAATACTTTAGAAAGTCTTGTTGAACAGTCTTTTAGTGATTTTGAGGTTGTAGCTTGTATAGATGGTAGTACAGATGATTCTGAACTTATTTTATTGCAATTTGCTTCAAAATTTAAGAAACTTACGATTCTAAAAAATAAAGTTAATAGAGGGTTGGGACCTACCATGAATAGGTTAGTGCATAATACTCAAGGAGACTATATTGCAGTTGCTGAGCAAGATGATTATTATTACCCAGATCGTTTAAAACTACAGGTGGAATTATTAGATACAAACAAATCTATAGGATTAGTTTCTGGGATTGCAGAATTTTGTAATGGTGATCGTGTTCACGGTAAATTTCCAGGGCTTCTAGTTCATGGTAAACATTATCCAACAGGAATAGATATGTTTATATTGAACTATAAATATCATGTAAAAGTAGTAAACAGTTGTATGATGTTTCGGAAATCTACTCACGTTGATAATGGGTTATATTTTACGCAACATTATCCAAGTATAAGTGTCGATTGGACATATATTTTACGTTTTTCACTACTTTCTAATATTCATGGATTACCTCATGTATTGGTACGTTTAGATCGAAGACCAGAACGTGATTCTGTTACTTCAAATAAAGGCAAACAATTTAAAGCAACACGTGAATTACTTCGGTCATTTGCCTACGAATATTCGGATATTATAACCGATACAGATTATAAATATGCCATGAGATCGCAATATTTATTGGAGATTAGCTCAAAAAATGGTTTGGCTTATGTGCGCACTTGGTTGTGGTTTTTTATACAATGTCCTTTTGAAAAGCGTTATATTAATAACCTAAAAAGAAGAATATCGCAAAAAATTAAAATATTTAGTAATTAAAAGTATGAATTTTGTAAAGCAGTATGTGGTCAAATTAATGAACTACAATCGAATTGGGAAAGCAATTTATTTTGACGAATACTTTAAAAGAACAGCCCAGTTATCTTCACTTGAAAACTTAAAAAAACCTAGGCGAACTGACATTATAAATTACCTAATATCTTTAGTTGATGGTAAAAATTATTTAGAAATTGGAGTAAGAGATCCACGTAAAAATTTTAATAAGATTCAATGTGCTACTAAATTTTCTGTAGATCCAGGTATTGAATTTGAAGATAACCCTGTGGATTTTGATATGACTTCAGATCTTTTTTTTTGAGAAGTTAAAAAATAAACAATTACATATTCAACACGATATTAAATTTGATGTCATTTTTATAGATGGTTTACACCTATCTGATCAAGTTGAACGCGATATAAAGAATAGTTTGAATTTTTTACATGATGATGGGTTTATAATTTTACATGACTGTAATCCACCTTCAGAATACCATCAGCGTGAGCAATATGATTTTGTGAACTCTCCCGCTCGGTCTTTCTGGAATGGAACTACATGGAAAGCATTTTATAAAGCGAGACATCAAACTAATTTGTTTTCAATTTGTTTTGATACGGATTGGGGAGTTGGTGTTTTGGCTAAAAAGGAGTATCCGTTTTTTAATACCATTAATAGCAAAGTTCAAAATGAATTTTATGAATTTGCTGTTCTGGATAGATTTAGAGCACAACACTTGAATTTATATGCTTTCGAGTTATGGATTGAACAGGTTAAAAAATGAATTTAATATTTGTATATAATTTAAAACTTTACCTTATTTATACTCCTAAAGTATTCCAGAAATATAATTTATAATATTCGTGATATTATTATATGATGACCATTAACAATCCTATTTTGCCTACTAAACAGGTTTTTGCTAAAAAAGCAGGAGCTCCCAAATCACTGCATTCAGAGGCTATCTGTATTTTTATTGCTACTGGTTTTTTTATGGATGATGATACGTACTGGCACGATATGACGTGTTTATTACCAGCCCATAAACATATTTTAGACTCCCATAATATTCTTTTAAAAAGTACTCCTACATTTAATTGGCATTATAGTCCAAGAACTATTGATTTCGATACGGTACTTCAAGAATATGTTGCACTGTTTTCGCAAATTACAAAAGAACAGATTGGCAACTCCAAAGTTATCCTGCCGCTTTCTGGAGGATTGGATAGTCGGAGTCAAGCACTAATACTTAAGGGTTTGGGAAATCCCGTTCATGCATATAGTTATTCCTTCCAAAATGGATTTCGTGAAGATGAAATTGCAAAAAGAATTGCTAAAAATTGTGGTTTTAAATTCAATGCTTTTACAATAGAGTCAGGTTATCTGTGGGATGTGGTTGAGGATTTGGCGGAAATTAATGGCTGCTTTTCAGAATTCACACATCCACGACAGATGGCTATTTTGCCTGAACTGAAAAAGATGGATGGTATTTTCTCATTGGGTCATTGGGGTGATGTTCTGTTTGATCGAGGAGTTGCTGAAGGGATTCAAGAATCAGAAGTTATACCATATTTACTTAAAAAGATAATTAAACCAAAAGGTTTTAAGCTTGCAGAATTATTATGGCAAGAATGGCAATTGGAAGGAGACTTTAAGTCGTTTTTAATTGCAAGAATAGAGGCGTCAATATCAAAAATAAAAATTGATAATATAAGTGCTAAAGTGCGTGCTTTTAAAACATCTCAATGGGCACACAGATGGACCACTACAAATTTATCCGTATTTGAAGCAGCACATCCAATCAGTTTGCCTTATTATGATGCCAGGATGTGTGAATTTATTTGTACTATTCCAGAAGAATATTTGGCAGATAGACGCCTTCAAATTGCACATTTAAAACAAGACAAACAGTTAGCAAATATTACATGGCAAGATCAGAGGCCTTTCAGCCTTAATACTTATCAATACAATAAAATACCATATAATTTGCCCTTCCGGATTTTAAGCAAAGCCAAACGTATAAAACAAGAATTATTAGGAAATCCTTATATTCAGCGTAATTGGGAGTTACAGTTTCAAGGGGCTGATAATGCTAAAAACCTTGAGAGTTATTTGTTTGATTTTAGTTTTAATCAATGGATTCCAAGATCAATAATTAACGAGATGTATTTAGATTATAAAAATAATGATTCCGTAAATGGAGCGCATGCAATTAGTATGTTACTAACCTTATCATTATGGCACAAAAAGCATTCAAACGATTTTTAATAACTTTAAATGTGTTCTTCATTTAACTTCTAATTACATGTATTTTTAGGTTTAGAATTATAAAGGTTTTATTTTCGAATCTGAAAAAAATACAGAAAAGATATCATGAACCAAAAGCGAATTCGGGTTTTATATACGATTCCAAACTTCAATACAGCGGGAAGTGGTAAATCCGTTTATGATTTGGTTAAGGGTTTAGATCGTGAAGTTTTTGAGCCAGAAATATGTTGCTTTCATAATAAAGGCGCTTTTTTTAAAGAGGTGGAAAAATTAGATGTTAAAATTCACATATTTCCATTTACTACTGATTATAGACCTAGATTAACATTTTTATTACGAGTATTAAAAATTAGATCTTTTTTTAAAAAACACCAATTTGATATTATCCATTCTTGGCATTGGAGCTCTGATATTTCTGAACCATTAGCGGCAAAATTGGCAGGAATACCATACGTATACACAAAAAAAGCAATGGGATGGCAAAGTAGATTTTGGAGCATACGATCAAAATTGAGCTCTAAAATTATTACTGTTAATACAGACATGGTATCGGCATATTTTTCTAAAATGTTATACAAAATAGAAACATTTCCTTTAGCAATAGACGTTGGTACCTATAAGCCAATGGGGAGTTCAACTGAATTACAGAAGCAATTGGGATTATTGCCAGACGATTTTGTTATTATTTCAGTAGCTAATTTGGTTCCTGTAAAAGGAATTGAAACTTTGTGTGATGCTGTAAGTTTATTACAGAATCCAAAATTGAAAGTTCTAATTGTTGGAGATGATACAGGTGTATATGCTCAAGTACTTAAAACACAGTTTAAGGATCAAAATGGTTTGCAGTTTTTAGGAAAAAAAATTAGATGTCAGGCCTTATTTAGCTTTGGCTGATTTGTTTGTCATACCAACAAAAGATGAAGGTAGAAGAGAAGGTATACCAAATGCGCCTTTAGAAGCCATGTCCATGGAAGTCCTTGTGATAGGGTCTGATATTTCAGGTGTTCGTGATATTTTAGAAGTTTTTCCTGATTTTATGTTTAAAGCAGATGATGTTTTAGAATTAAAAGATAAAATTAAAATGATAATCGACATGCCTGAAATACATAGGAGAACTCTTGAAATAGAAATGCGAAATCGCGTAATTGATACTTTCTCAATAGATGACTTTATAAAACGGCATCATTTGCTTTATCAAGAATTAACTAGTATTAAATAATCTTTATTATATAGTGAACTATTATAATTGTTTGGATTAATAAATTAAACTTTTGAAAAGAAAAATACGCATAGCTATCTATTCTGGGGAGATTTCCAGTACGACCTTTATTGAGCGGCTTATTCGTGGCGTAGCAGATTCTGGACATGCTATTTTTCTATTTGGCGCTTTAAATGATAGACCTTCGTACCCTTCTGAAGTTAGGCTTATAAGTTATAAACTTAATCGACTTTCTAAACTCTTTCATTTAATGCGTTTTTCCATCTTGTTGACCCTATTTAGAACAGCTGATAAAAAGCGTCTGAACGCCCTATTAAAAGCTCAAAAACGCACTGATTTATATACGAAAGTTAAATGCTATCCTGTGTTATGGCATAAACCTGACATTTTTCATGTGCAATGGGCCAAAGGATTAGCTGACTGGGTTTGGGTAAAAGAGTTTGGAATAAAACTCGTGTTGAGTTTGCGTGGTGCTCATATTAATTATTCGCCAATCGCCGATGAACCGTTAGCAGATATGTATCGCTTTAACTTTCCGAAAGTAGATGGGTTTCATGCAGTTTCAGAAGCCATTGGTTGTGAAGCACAAAAATACGGAGCCATTCAAGAGAAAATTCATGTGGTGTATAGTGGTTTACCTTTGGATACGGAAATAACGATTACTAAAAAAGATAACAAAATCTTTCAAATTATTTCTGTAGGAAGACCGCATTGGAAAAAGGGGTATAGCTATGCGTTAGACGCCTGTAAGTTTTTAAAAGCTGCTGGTCTACAATTTGAATACACTATAATTGGAGCTGCAAACACTATTGAGTATCAATATCACATTGCCGATTTAGGTTTAGAAAATCACGTTCGGTTGGTTGGGCAGCAATCTTTTGAACAGGTTCAAAACTGGATTCAGGAATCTGATTTATTGATTTTGCCAAGTGTTGAGGAAGGCATTGCTAACGTTGTTCTAGAAGCCATGTCTTGGGGAACGCTTGTTTTGAGTGCGGATTGTGGTGGGATGCGTGAGGTAGTAACAGATGGCAAAACCGGTTTTTTAGTGCCGATTCGGGATGTGGAAGCTTTGGCTGATGCGGTTATGAGGATTCAGAAATTACCGGTTGCAGATGTGTTAGAAATACGGAAACGGGCGCGGATGAAAATTTTGGAACAGCACTCGGAGGAGGGTATGGTGACTGGGATGTTGAGCGTTTATTATAGCCTGTTTTGTAAGTAAATATAAATTTACTTGTTTTTCGTGGATTTCCGATATTGTTAAGGCGTTCCGAAAGGATAATTGGTGTTTGTTCATTTTGTCTTGATACAAAACGAACCAAAAATCAAAATCGCTTATGAGGAAATTACACAGGTATTAAATATTACTTTTAATTTAAAATTTTGACTGTGTAACGTTCGCTTTTTATTTTTATATTCTGGGATTATCAAAATTATTAGGTTTGTAACTCCCTAGTATCTTTCTTTTTAATTAAGGCTTGGTAGCTCACTATTTCTTAAAACGATTGGGTTTAGGATTTTAAATGAAACCATAGCATATTTTATTAAGGAATACTGAAGTCGGAATTGTTGATTAGGTACTTCGACTGAACATAGTGTGACAAAGTTAGAAACATTAAACCCTCCGAATGGGAAGCAGGCAAAAAATGATATTAATATATGCGTAATACAAATAAACATAGGCAATGCATTGGGTTGGTGCTGTCTGCGGTACCTGGTTATTCCGAGACGTTTTTT
>NZ_JNGS01000008.1:0-17746 GCF_001039595.1 Bizionia psychrotolerans | reverse complement strand
AAAAAACCACTTCTAATAGGATGAATCCAAACATTCTCTGAATTATCAACTACACCTGTTGAAGAAGAAGAACTAAATGTAGGTCCTTGTAAATACGATATTTGTGTTTGGTTTTCATTTGTTCTTAAGGAATCTACAGATGGTTTAATTAATAAATGGATTTTATCAATTCCAATGGAGTCAGAATTTTTTTGAACTAATTCAAAAGCTCCTCTAGAATTTGATTTTAGTTTTTTTGAAACACCGTTTTCGATTATTTCGTAATCTAAAATATAAACGTTTCCAGTTTTATAAACTTGATTATTGGTGTCAATACTGTCCTGTTCAACTATTACTGAATCATATTGTTGTGGAAATACGAATTGGAGTACGAGTAGAAATACGAATGTTAATTTATTTTTCATTTTTTATTTGATTTTACCACAGTAGTATCTAATAGTTTAATTTTAACACAATTCTTTTTAGACTCGAAAATAACGAGATGACTCATCATTAAACTTTTAATTTGCAAAATTTAAGAAGTTCTATTTTTTCTTTTAAAAAGACAGAGTGTATTGTTGCTCTCCGCTTTCAACAAGGATTGTTTGTTTCGGAAATGATTTACTTTCATGAACTCTTGAATATTGATGTGTTTAATATTAAAAAACTGAATTATTTCTCCGTGTATTTTTTAAGTGTTTCTTATTTTATATAAATATAAACAAATCTAACCCATTTCCCCTAAAATCAAACCCATACCGTTTTCGCATATTTATAATTCCATTTTTTCAATTTTCACTAAATTGCAGCCATGAGTAATAACTTTGAAAATGAGTTTTTCGGTATTGGTATTCAAAATGGTAAAACACCAGAAAACCTAGGTGTGCTATGGCGTTCGGCTCAAAACCTAGGTGCTAGTTTTATATTTACTATCGGAAATCGCTATGCCAAACAAGCTTGCGATACACATAATGCCGTAAAAGCTATGCCGTATTTTCATTATGAAACCTTTGACGATTTTCTAAAAAACCTTCCTAAAGGTGCCCGAATTGTTGGTGTGGAATTAACAGACGATGCCGAAAATTTAGAAACCTTTCATCATCCAAGACGCTGTGTGTATTTGTTAGGGGCTGAAGATCATGGTTTGTCCAATCAAGCCATTGAAGCGAGCCATTTTTTAATTAAATTCAAGTCGGAATTAAGCCTAAACGTATCCGTAGCTGGAAGTATTGTTATGTATGATAGAGGAATAAATAAACCAAGGTCGTAACTTTGCCACTATAAAACCTCAAGAGTATGAGTCATAAAGCTGGATTTGTAAATATTATTGGTAACCCAAATGTTGGGAAGTCCACATTAATGAATGCCTTTATTGGCGAAAAACTATCCATTATTACCTCCAAGGCGCAAACTACGCGTCATCGTATTTTGGGTATTGTTAATGGTGATGATTTTCAGATGGTTTTATCAGATACACCAGGAATTATTAAACCTGCTTATGAAATGCAGGAATCCATGATGGATTTTGTAAAATCGGCTTTTGATGATGCAGATGTGCTTATTTACATGGTTGAAATAGGTGAAAAAGAACTGAAAGATGAAGCGTTTTTCAACCGCATTACCAATTCTACGATTCCTGTTTTATTACTCTTAAATAAAATTGATACATCAGATCAAGGGCAACTTGAAGAACAAGTTCAGTTATGGGCAGCTAAAGTTCCAAATGCTGAAATAATGGCTGTTTCTGCTTTAGAAGGTTTTGGTGTTCGTGAAGTGTTTGATAGAATTATCGAATTACTCCCAGAATCACCACCTTTTTATCCAAAAGATCAGTTAACGGATAAACCTGAACGTTTTTTCGTTAACGAAATCATTCGTGAGAAAATCCTCTTGCATTACAAAAAAGAAATTCCATATGCGGTTGAAATCGATACGGAAGAGTTTTTTGAAGAAGACGCAATTATCCGTATGCGAGCCGTAATTATGGTAGAGCGCGAAACCCAAAAAGGGATTATTATTGGCCATAAAGGCTCGGCTTTAAAACGCGTAGGTGTGGAAGCTAGAAAAGATTTAGAGAAATTTTTCGGAAAACAAGTCCACTTGGAATTGTACGTAAAAGTGAATAAAAATTGGCGTAGTAATCAGCGACAATTAAAGCGTTTTGGGTATAATCAATAAGCTCATTTTCTTTTAAGTATTCTTCTAATTTAAATTCGTCAGTTCGAGTGAATTTCACGATTTTAGAGCGTGAAATTTGTATCGAGAAAAGAATTTTGGTTGGTAATTACTCTCCTATAATTTTCTTCATAAAATCATGTAACTCATGCATTTGGTCCTTGCTAGAATCCCGACCTATGCGTCCAGCGAAATACATGCCTATCCAGAGAATGACCATTAAAACCATGACGCCAACTTGAATTGCGTATTCATTATCTAAAGTCCAATTGCTATAAGCCCAAATGCCAAATCCAATAAACAAGCCACCAATAATAAAATGAAAAAACATAAACATGGTCCAAACCGTTGGGTTCGGTCCAAATAATCCATGAAGCATAGCGGTTTCGTGGTTCACTTCATTAATTTCTAAATGGAGTTGAGGCGACCAAAAATGCTGTTTGTGTTTCGGGAGTTTTAAAAAAATATGATCGTCAATAATGGAAATTACATAGTCGGTTTGCGTTTTTTTAGCGTCGGCAAAAAGCTGAATAACGGCTGTATTGGGTTGCGGTAATTCTGTTTTAAAGCGTGGACGTAGCACAATATCATCTTTATGTAAACTCATTATTGTCTGACTATTAAGTTTTTAAATTACGAAACCCGAAACCTATTTAAAAAATACATATTTTAAACATGCACTAAATATAACGAAATCATTAGCTTATCATTATATTTGCACCAAATTTTGTAATAAGATGAGTAATATAGTTGCCATAGTTGGTCGTCCAAATGTTGGAAAGTCCACATTCTTTAACCGTTTAATTCAACGTAGAGAAGCTATTGTGGATGCCACAAGTGGTGTAACCAGAGACCGTCATTATGGAAAAAGTGACTGGAATGGTCGTGAGTTTTCATTGATTGACACGGGAGGTTACGTAAAAGGAAGTGATGATGTTTTTGAAGCGGAAATTGATAAGCAAGTCGAAATAGCTATTGATGAAGCTGATGCTATTATTTTTATGGTTGATGTGGAATCTGGCGTAACTGGCATGGATGAAGATGTTGCCAAGTTGTTACGCAAAGTCACGAAGCCGGTTTTTTTAGTTGTCAATAAAGTAGATAATAATAAACGTGCTGAAGATGCAGTTGAATTCTATTCATTAGGTTTAGGCGATTATTTCAACATTGCCAGCATTAATGGTAGTGGAACAGGTGATTTGTTGGATGCTTTGGTGGAAGCTTTGCCTGAAAAAGAAATTTTAGAAGAAGCCGAATTGCCGCGTTTTGCTGTGGTTGGTCGTCCAAATGCTGGGAAATCATCTTTTATAAATGCCTTAATTGGCGAGGATAGATATATAGTTACAGATGTTGCTGGTACAACACGTGATTCTATAGACACTAAATACAACCGCTTTGGTTTCGAATTTAATCTGGTTGATACAGCTGGAATTCGTAAGAAATCGAAAGTAAAAGAGGATTTAGAATTTTATTCCGTTATGCGAAGCGTGCGTGCTATTGAACATTCAGATGTTTGTTTGGTTGTATTGGATGCTACACGTGGTTTTGACGGACAAGTACAAAATATATTTTGGTTAGCCGAACGCAACCGAAAAGGGATTGTTATTTTGGTTAATAAATGGGATTTAGTAGAAAAAGATACCAAAACAACCAAGGAGTTTGAAAAACACATCAGAGAAGAAATGGAGCCGTTTACAGATGTGCCCATTGTTTTCATTTCTGTATTAAACAAACAACGTATTTATAAGGCAATTGAAACAGCTGTTGAGGTTTATAATAATCGAAATAAAAAGATTAAAACCAGCAAGCTGAATGAAATTATGTTACCAATAATTGAAAATTATCCACCACCTGCTTACAAAGGAAAATTTGTGAAAATTAAATACATAATGCAGTTGCCAACGCCACAACCGCAATTTGCTTTTTTCTGTAATTTACCGCAATATGTGAGAGATGGTTACAAACGATTCCTAGAAAACAAACTACGCGAACATTTTGACTTTAATGGCGTTCCGGTTAGTGTATATATGCGTAAAAAGTAACTCGCATTTAAAAATAAATCATATTTAAAGAAACCCATTTACTCATGTAAGTGGGTTTTTTTGTTTGGTTTAGGTTCTTATCTGTAGGATTTTATAACAAAAGTTTAAGTTTTTTTTAAGACCCTTCATACTTTAAACAATATATATTCGTTCCCTTAAAAACCCAACCAAAATCATCAATCAAATCATGAAGAATTTATTCTTTATTCTCGCTTTTTTAGCTATATCAGTGGCTTTTTCGCAATCCAGACCCATTCAAATATCAGGAAATATAATAGCAATGGATGACCAAGTTCCATTGGAATCTGCAACCGTTCACTTAGAGCGTCTAACAGATAGCACAGTTATTACTTACACTATTTCAGATAAAGAAGGGAAATTTAATCTTGAAGATCGGATTTCAGATAAATCCGTTAAATTATATGTTTCGTATGTTGGGTATAAAGCCTATTCCCAATTGATTACGTTAGATAATCCTATGGTCGATTTGAAAACTATCAATCTAGAAGTCAGTAATGCTTTGGATGAAGTTGTAATTAAATCCGCAGCACCAATTACGATTAAAAAGGATACCTTAGAATTCAATGTCAGTTCATTTAAAACCAAAAAGGATGCTACGGTTGAAGATTTATTAAAAGAATTACCAGGTGTAGAAGTAGATGAAGATGGTAAAATAAAAATTAATGGTAAAGAGGTCAATAAAATTCTCGTAAACGGAAAACCGTTTTTTGGTGATGATCCAACTATTACTACTAAAAACTTAACCAAAGAGCTAATTGAAAAAATTCAAGTCGTTGATACCAAAACCAAATCGGAAGCCTTTTCGGGTGAAGAAGTAGATGGCGAAAACAAAACCATTAACTTAACCATAAAGGAAGAAAATAACAAAGGTGTTTTTGGACGTGTGGCAGCAGGAGCAGGAACGGACGACCGTTATGAAGGTGCAGGAATGCTAAATTATTTTGATAACGACAGACGCGTGAGTGTTTTGGCAGGTGGAAATAATATCAATTCGCCAGGTTTTAGTTTTGGTGAAATTCGTAAAATGTTTGGTGGTGGAAATAGCATGTCTATGTCAGGAAATGGCTCATTCACAATTGATGGTCGCTCCTTTGGTGGAGGAGAAGGTATTACCAAATCGCAAAATGCAGGCGTAAATTATGCCGATAAAATAGGTGAGAAAACTGATGTTTCTGCTGATTATTTTTACTCTGGAAGTAGTTCCGAAAATAAAACAGCTACCCAACGTGAAAATATTTTACCAGATTCTAGATATTTTACCAATTCTATTTCAAGCACCTATAATGATAGTGATAGTCACTCTGCTAATTTAGGATTTGATATTGCAGTAGATTCTACATTCTTAATTAATATTGATCCATCCTTTCGATACTTCAAAAGTACTAATACCTATAATGCTGAAGAAGAATCTTTAAACGATGAAAATATTTTGACAAACGAATCGAATACCAATTCCTTCGTTGAAAATACAGGTCAAAATTTCAGAAACAATATTAATATGACGAAACGCTTTGGAGATAGAGGTGCGTTTATTCGTGTGAGTTTAACCAATGAAATTAATACGCGTGAATCTGAAGATTTTTTAACCTCATTAACCAATGTGTATGGTTTGGATGTTACTAATCCAGGAAATGAGGATTTTGTATTGATTGATCAGATTTCTCGTGACCAAATTACAAATGGAGATGGTGATGTTAATAATTTCCGCTCCAGTGTTAATTACAGATTGCCTTTAATTGCTAAAGAATTATTCTTGGATTTCGAGTATGAGTATGCACGTGATAAAAGTACCGATACCAAAAGCACATTTGATTTAGATGGAGCTGGTAATTATTCTGTTTTTAATGAAGATCAGAGTACCGATTTTGAATATTTAGATGAACGCATGGTTCCTGGTTTGGGCATTAGTTATCGAAATAAAGTTTGGTCCGCGAATGTTGGCTTCAATTATATTTATAGAACATTAGAAAACACGGATTTATTGCGACCAGAACTGAACATAAAGCGCGAATTTGAGGCTGGTGAACTAAACGCCTATTTACGGTATAAGTTTAGCCCGAAGGCGTCTTTTTGGTCTAGTTATAGATTGAATAATCAACCGCCACAGTTAAGACAATTGCAAGCCTTTGAAAATGTGTCTGATCCGTTGAATACTATTGTTGGTAATCCTAATTTGGAACCGTCCAATGATCATCGAATTAATTTGGGTTTTAATGCTTTCGACTGGCAAAAACGAACAGGTTTTTATAGTTATGTAGGAGGAAATATTACCGAAAATCAAGTGGTAGCAAAAACTACTATTGACGAAAATTTTGTTAGAACCACAACCTATGCTAACGTTGATGGAAATTATAGAATGTATGCCTATTTGGATTACAGTAAGGATGTTAAACTGGATAGTTTAAAAACCTTGAAAGTAAGCTTTGGAGTTAATGGAAATTTTAGTAGAAACATCAACTTTAATAATGATGTGCAATATGCCAGTCAAGTTCGTGCATTGTCACCTCAACTTGGTCTGCGCTTTACATGGAAAGACATAATGGAATTTAGACCACGTTATTCGGTTTCATTTACGAAAAACACCTATGATTTGGCGGAATTTGAAGATCGTGAATTTTTAGAGCATAATTTAAACCTATCATCAGCATTATTTTTACCTAAAAAGTTTGAATGGCGAAATGATGTTGCTTTTAATTATAATCCAAATATTGGTCCAGGCTTTCAGAAAAGTGCGTGGTTTTGGAATTCTACTTTAGCCTATTCTGTTTTAAAAGATGCAGGAACCGTAACCTTGAAGGTATATGATTTATTAAATCAGAATACCAATGCCAGACGAACAGCTACACAGAACTACATTCAGGATTCACAAAGTACGGTTTTAGAGCAATACTTTATGTTAAGCTTCAGTTGGAAATTTAATAGTTTAGGAAAAAAAGGAGAAACTGATGATGATAGTTTTTATTGGGATTAACCCTTAATTGTAAACACAATTTTTTAAATAATAAAGCCATTTTAGCATGAACTAAAATGGCTTTATTATTTTTCACTAACAACTAACAACTAACAACTAACAACTAACAACTAACAACTAACAACTAACAACTAACAACTAACAACTAACAACTACCAGCCTCCAGAAGCACCACCACCTCCAAAGCTGCCTCCACCGAAACCGCCTCCAAAGCCTCCTCCAGAAGAAGAACCGCCAAATCCGCCAGATGAACTGCCACCAAAACTTCCACGTCCCATGTTACTTAAAATAATAGCATCTAAAATACTGAATCCGCCAGATTTATTACTTCCAGAACCACCTTTGCCGCCACCTCGTCTATTTTTATAAATAGAAATAATAATAAAGAAGACGACAATAAGAAAGGGTAGCATAGCACCTATCGGGAAACCATCGGAATTATTGCTTTGTCGAGACCCTTTGTACTCACCTGTCATAACCTCAAATATAGCTTCAGCACCACGATTTAAACCGCCTGGATAATCGTTGTTTTTAAAGTAGGGGATGATGTCATTTTCAATAATGCGTTTACTCATGGCGTCTGTAAGTAAATGCTCCATGCCATCAGCTGTGTTGATTGCTATTTTTCTATCATCGCGTGCCAATAAAATTAGAACACCGTTGTCTTCTTTGGCTTGTCCAATTCCCCATTTTTCTCCCCATTGTGCACCCAAATAATTGATATTTTCACCATTGGTAGATGAAATAATAGCAACAACTATTTGGGTGGAAGTTGTGTCAGAATATTTAATGAGTTTGTTTTCCAAACTGCTTTTTTCGTCAACCGATAGCAAACCAATATAATCATAAACACTCGTTTGCTCTTTAGGAATTTCTGGAATAGTAAACTGTGCCAAAACAGATTGCATACCCAAAAAGAGCATAGCACAAATAAGGCTAAACTGTTTCAAAGTTAAACGTGTAAATATGTGTTTGTTTAAATTAGGCATGTTTTGCTTTTATCCTTTTGAAATAGTATCCGGTAATTCATTTTTATCATTGTGTTCCCAAGGAAAATGCTGTTCTAAAGCTTTGCCAGCTTTTAAAATACCATCTATTAATCCTTGTTTGAAATTACCTTGCTTAAATTGGGTTTGAATGGCATTTCGAGTCGTATCCCAAAAATCGTTAGAAACCACATCATTAATACCGTTATCACCGAATATTACAAAGTTTCTATCTTCAACAGCCACATAAATTAATACGCCATTTTGCTGTTTCGTATTATCCATTTTTAGATAATGAAAAACTTCCATTGCACGATCAAAGACATCAATTTTTGATGTTTTTTCTAAATGCACACGGATTTCTCCAGATGTATTCTTTTCAGCTTCGCGAATAGCAGCAATGATTTCTTGCTCTTCGTCTGCGGTTAAAAAATCTTCAATTTTAGACATAGTTCTTAAAATTCAAAGTCAACGTCTGGTGCATTTTCACTTCCAGGATCTGCTTTATATCTTGGCATATCTTCAAATCCAAATATTCCTGCTAAAAAGCTTCCTGGGAATTTTGAAATATGTTTGTCATAAATGTTAACCGATTCATTATAACGGTCTCTTGCCACATTAATGCGGTTTTCAGTGCCTTCTAATTGAGACTGTAATTCCAAGAAATTCTGATTCGCTTTCAATTCTGGGTAACGTTCTACAGACACCAATAATTTAGATAAGGCGCCACTTAAACCAGATTGTGCTTGTTGAAATTGCGCCATATTTTCGGCTGTTAAGTTACTAGCATCGATAGTTGTAGATGTTGCTTTTGCACGTGCCTCTATAACTTCGGTTAAAGTGGTACGTTCAAAATCGGCAGCACCTTGAACCGTTTTCACCAAGTTTCCAATAAGATCATTTCTGCGTTGATATGAGCTTTCTACATCAGCCCAAGCTGTTTTAGCATCTGCTTCATATTCTACTGCTGTGTTATTAAATCCAACAGCCCAAGAGTAAATTGCTACAGCAATAACTCCAATAATTATAACGGGAATTAACCATTTTTTCATAATAAGTTGTTTTTAGTGTTTGTGTAAAGTTTGTATTTATTAGTTGTTATTTATGCCCAAATGTTACAACTGTTCTTTTATTTTAACGAGTTGTGCCTTGATGTTTTCTAATTTCGTTATGATTTCAAAATTATTAAGCGTTTGCTGTTTTTCTTCTTTAAGGTGAATTTTTGCACCATCTAAAGTAAAACCACGTTCCTTTACTAAATGAAAGATAAGTTTGAGATTTTGAATATCTTCAGGTGTGAATTTCCGATTACCTTTCGCATTTTTTTTAGGTTGTAATACGTCAAATTCCTTTTCCCAAAAGCGGATTAACGAGGTGTTTACATGAAAAGCCTTGGCCACTTCACCAATTCCATAATAACGTTTTTCGGGTAAATTGATATGCATTAGTCTAAAGATTGGTTTTCAAGTGTGGCATGTTTTAAAAGCTCGTCAAATTCTTCAGCAGAAAGATTCCCGTAATAGAAATTTAATGGATTGATGCGTTCATCATCCTTAAAAATTTCATAATGTAAATGAGCAGCTTCAGAACGACCTGTGTTTCCAACAAAACCAATTAAATCGCCACGTTTTACTTTCTGATTTTTTTTAACGTTGTACTTATATAAATGGGCGTACAAACTAACGTAGCCAAAGCCATGATCTATTCGAATGTGATTTCCATATCCAGACGATTGGCTATCTGCACGAATAACAACGCCATCACCAGAGGCATAAACAGGTGTGCCACGAGGTGCCGTAAAATCCATGCCATAATGAAATTTTCTAACTTTGGTAAAAGGATCGGTTCGATAACCATAACCAGAAGCCATGCGTGTTAAATCTTCATTGCTTACCGGTTGAATGGCAGGAATTGCAGCCAGAAGTTTTTCTTTTTCTTCCGCTAATTTTGCTATTTCATCTAATGATTTGGATTGTACCACAATTTGCTTTTGTAGCATATCAATCCGCTTATTACTTTCTACTATAAGTTTAGAATTATCAAAGCCTTCCAAGTTTTTATAACGGTTTACACCACCAAAACCAGCACGACGTTGTTCGTCAGGAATCGGGTTTGCCTCAAAATATAAACGGTAAATATGATTGTCACGATTGGCAACATCTTCTAGAACCAGTTGCGCTTGATCCATTTTTTTATTCAATAATTGGTATTGCAATTGCATATTAGAAAGTTCGCGTTTTAAAGCTTTTTCTTTAGGCGATTCAATATATTGACTGGTAATAAACATGGTTAAAAATCCAAACAATCCAGCGGCTAAAATAAATAGCGCAACGAATTTAAAAGTACGTCTTTTCCTGCGCTCAATTTTGCGGTAAGAGAGCGTTTCAGAATCGTAATAATATTTTACCTTACTCATTGGCTAAATTTACTATTTTTGCAGTTAATTAGAATAAATTTTTTAACTATTCTGCTAGAATTAGTGTTATTTAAAAATATGTAGACGTACTCACTACTTTATGTTTTTAAAAATTTGAAGAGTAAATATATAAATTGTTTAGCACATGGCAGAATTTTAACAAAAGCTTACAACCCATTTTCAGTTATGAAGTCTCAAGATATACGCGCAACATTTTTGCAATTTTTTAAGGATAAGCAACATAGCATTGTGCCATCTGCACCAATGGTTTTAAAGGATGATCCAACATTAATGTTTGTAAATTCTGGTATGGCACCTTTTAAAGAATATTTTTTAGGCAATGCAGAACCTAAAAATAGCCGAATTGCTGATTCTCAAAAATGCTTACGTGTTTCTGGAAAGCATAATGATTTAGAAGAAGTAGGTTATGATACGTATCACCACACGCTTTTTGAAATGTTAGGAAACTGGAGTTTTGGCGATTATTTTAAGGAAGAAGCCATTGCTTGGGCATGGGAATTGCTAACCGAAGTCTTTAAAGTAAACAAAGATATTCTGTATGTAACTGTTTTTGAAGGTGATGAAGAAGATGGCACACCAATGGATCAGGAAGCCTATGATTTTTGGAAAGGGTTGATTTCTGAAGATCGGATTTTGATGGGAAATAAAAAAGATAATTTCTGGGAAATGGGCGACCAAGGACCTTGTGGACCTTGTAGTGAAATTCATGTAGATATTCGTTCGGCTGAAGAAAAAGCTAAAATATCTGGAAAAGATTTGGTGAATATGGATCATCCGCAAGTTGTGGAAATTTGGAATTTGGTATTTATGCAATACAACCGAAAAGCCAATGGTTCCCTCGAAACACTACCAAATAAGCATATAGATACAGGAATGGGTTTTGAACGTTTATGTATGGTTTTACAAGGCGTAACGTCCAATTATGATACCGATGTTTTTACACCCATTATCCGTGAAATAGAAACGATTACAAATAAAGATTATGGCAAAGATGAAAAGGTTGATGTTGCTATTCGCGTGATTTCAGATCATGTGCGTGCAGTCGCATTTTCAATAGCAGATGGACAATTACCTAGTAATACTGGAGCTGGATACGTAATTCGTAGAATTTTACGTCGTGCCATTCGCTATAGTTTTACATTTTTAGATCAGAAAGAGCCTTTTATTTACCGTTTGGTTGATGTGTTAAGTAAGAAAATGGGAGATGCTTTTCCAGAACTCAAATCGCAAAAGCAATTAATTGAAAACGTGATTAAAGAAGAGGAAGCATCGTTTTTAAGAACATTAGATCAAGGATTGGTTCTTTTAGATGGTATTGTAAAAAGCACCTCTGGTGATACGGTTTCAGGTGAAAAAGCTTTTGAATTATATGATACATTCGGTTTTCCAATTGATTTAACCGCTTTAATTTTATCCGAACAAGGATTGAAATTAGACGAAGCAGGTTTTAAAGCCCATTTAGAAAAGCAGAAAAAACGTTCGCGTGCTGCTAGTGAAATGTCTACAGACGATTGGACTATTTTAATAGATGATGCCGTTCAGGAATTTATAGGCTATGACGCTTTAGAAGCAAAAGTTAAAATAACACGCTACCGCAAAGTGACCTCTAAAAAAGATGGCGATATGTATCAGCTTGTTTTCAATTTAACACCTTTTTATGCAGAAGGTGGTGGGCAAGTTGGAGATAAAGGCTATTTAGAGGATGCCAACGGAAACGTTATTTATATTCTCGATACCAAAAAAGAAAATAATGTGGTGATGCATTTTGCTAAAAATTTACCGGATAATTTAGAAGATACGTTTACTGCTACAGTAGATTCCAAACAACGTTACAGAACCGAATGTAATCATACCGCAACCCATTTATTACATCAAGCTTTACGAGAAGTTTTAGGAACGCATGTGGAGCAGAAAGGAAGCGCAGTACATTCTAAATATTTACGATTTGATTTTTCGCATTTCTCAAAACTTTCTGTTGAAGAATTACGAGATGTAGAGAATTTTGTAAATGCACGTATTGCAGGAAAATTACCACTTCAAGAACAACGAAATATGCCAATGGACCAAGCTATTGAAGCTGGAGCTATGGCTTTGTTTGGCGAGAAATATGGTGATACGGTTCGTATGGTTCGGTTTGGACAATCTATAGAATTATGTGGTGGAACTCATGTGAAAAATACGGGTGATATTTGGTTTTTCAAGATTGTTTCTGAAGGTGCTGTTGCAGCTGGAATCCGTCGGATTGAAGCTATTACCAACGATGCTCTAAAAGATTATTTTGTAGATGTAAATAGAACGTTCAATGACATGAAAGTGCTATTAAATAATAATGAGCCTGTTAAAGCACTTCAAAATTTACAAGAAGAAAATAGCAGTCTGAAAAAGCAAATTGAAGGCTTGTTAAAAGATAAAGCTAAAAATTTAAAAGGCGATTTAAAATCTGAATTAACGGAAATAAACGGGATTCAATTTTTAGCTAAAAAAATAGATTTAGATGCAGGAGGCATCAAAGATTTATGTTTCGAATTAGGAAGTCAGTTTGATAATTTATTTTTAATATTTGGAGCTGAAAATGATGGGAAAGCATTATTGTCCTGTTATGTTTCCAAAGAATTAGTTGCCAGTAAAGGATTTAATGCTGGACAAATTGTGAGAGAATTAGGGAAATACATCCAAGGTGGTGGTGGTGGACAACCGTTTTTTGCAACTGCAGGTGGTAAAAAACCAGAAGGTATTGAAGAGGCTCTAGAACAGGCTAAAACCTATTTAAATTCATAGAATGAGATATAGTTTGTTATTTATTCTGATTTTGTTTACATGCACTCAAAAGGAAGTAAAGGTTTTAAATAAACCAATTTCTTTGAGCAGTGAAGATTCTATAAAGATGGATAACTACAAAAATCGCGCTTATGAGTTTGGCGTGTATTCTCAAGAACGTCAAATATATTTGGATTCAGCTTTGCAAATAAAACCTGATGATGCCTATTTATGGCAACAAAAGGCTATGCCATTATATAAAGCTCGAAAGTATAGTTTGGGAAAACCCTATTTAGAAAAAGCCGTTTTATATAATCAAAAACAATATTTAGATTATAGTGCATTTATGAAATGCATTTTTTCAAAAGAGTATGAAGAATCCATTGAAGAGTTTAAACTTATGAAAGAATTATATGGTGATTCATATGTCATGGATCATACTTATAATTTCTACTTGGCTTTAAATTATCTGCAACTGAATAAGTTTGAAGAAGCTAAAGATTTTCTTCTGAAAAGTAAAGCACAACAATTTGCAGATTTCCCTGAAAACCCACCAGAAGAGGGTTGTCATTTTTTAGATTGGTTTTATTTAGGTGTTGTAGATTATGAACTTGGGAATTATAATGAAGCCATTGAAAGCTTTGACATGTCATTATTAGTATATACTAATTTCGGAGATGCTATGAATTTTAAAGCCAGATGTTATTATAATACTGGTAATGTAGAAAAGGCTAAAGAATGGATTAATTTGGCAAATGAAAATAGTTTTAATACCATAAATGAAGATAATGTTTTTTATGAAATTTATCCATATCAGGTTTATCATAAGCTATTAATAACGGACTAATGAACCTTCAAACAAAAATCCCATTAAAACCACAACAGCATAATCCAATAGATTATAAATCTGAAGTACTTTTGTTGGGTTCTTGTTTTGTTGAAAATATAGGTCAGAAATTAGATTATTTTAAATTTAAGAATCTTCAAAATCCCTTTGGAATTTTATTTCAGCCGAAAGCTATTGAAAATCTTATATCCAATGCTGTTCAAGAGAAAGTATATACCGAAGACCACATATTTTTTCATAATGAACAGTGGCATTGTTTTGAGGTACATTCCAAATTAAGTAATTCAAATAAAGACGTTTTAATAAATCAACTTAATGAGCAAATTCAGTTAACGGTTGAAAAGCTTAAAAGCGTCACTCATATTGTTTTTACTTTAGGAACCGCTTGGGTATACCGTAATTTAGAAACTGAACAGGTAGTCGCTAATTGCCATAAAATTCCCCAGAAACAATTCTCAAAGGAATTGCTTTCCGTTGACGAGATTGTTGAATCTTTAAAAAAGATAGTGGAAACCGTTCAATCTATAAATCCGGAAGTTACTTTGCTATTTACCGTGTCGCCAATCAGACACTTAAAGGATGGTTTTATTGAAAATACACAAAGCAAAGCACATCTAATTACGGCAATTCATGAATTCTTAAATCGGCAATCATCAATCGATAATCGTCAATCGTTTTACTTCGCGTCCTATGAATTGATGATGGACGAATTACGCGATTATCGCTTTTATGCAGATGATATGATTCACCCCAATCAAACAGCCATCAATTATATTTGGAATGCTTTTAAAATGGTTTGGATTTCTGAAGATGTATCGAAAACTATGGATGCCGTTGATGAGATTCAAAAAGGGATGCAGCATAAACCTTTCAATCCAAATTCTGAAGCACAACTAAAATTTCTTAAAAAGCTATCAGAAAAAAAAGCAAAACTCCATGCAGATTTCCCTCATATTTCTTTTTAATCTTTCATCTACTCACTACTCACTACTCACTACTCACTACTCACTATTTCAAAATATACGTCATTCATCGTATTGATTTCACAATTCTATTGTTGCAATTTTGGACTATTATAAACCATAAACATATTCAACAATGAGAACTTTAAAACAATTTACCGTATTTATGATGATTGCATCATGTATTTCAATTACAGCATGTAAAAGCGATGACGATGGAGGCGATCCTGCAGCTTCAGGAGGCGCTTCAGGCGTTATTACGGCTAAAGTAGATGGCTCATCATTTCAATCTTTAGAGATTACATCCACTGCAACACAAATAACTGCAGGTCCAAGTACGACAGTTACCTTGCAAGGGAATTCTTCAACTCAAGCCTTCAACATGATCATTAATGCTTTTGATGGTGTAGGGACTTATGAAATAACGGATAGCAATGTCTTTATTGTGGCATCTTATATAGAGCCAAATGTGTCAAATCCAGCAAATTCGCAAACATGGAGTGCACCTTATCAAAATTCAGGTGTTATTGGAGAAATAAAAGTCTCTGAAAATACGAATGATCGCATCAAAGGAACATTTTTCTTTCAGTGTAAAAATGCAAATGATGATTCCGTTAAAAATATCACAGAAGGAACATTTGATTTAGGAAAACAAATTTTCTAAAACTGTATTAAAATCTTAACTAGCAATATCTTGTTGTTGAGATGTGTAGATTGGGCGTAATGATAGTAGGTTATTACGCTTAATCTTTTTTAAAAAGCCGTTGGTCGAAAAAATAATTGATGTCACATATTTAATTGTAATTTTAAATTGCTATTAATTATTATATAACTAAACATCAATTTTGTGAACGGCCAAAAGCTTTTCCTAATTGGTGTTTTTTTTATGTCTTAAAACGTTTGGTATGATTTTATTACTAGCTTTATTTATCCTTAACTTTATAATAATTTTAGCTTCCATTCGGGTGTTCTATCAAACCAAGTTGTTTCAAAAAACAGCATATAAATGGGACTTAAATATGCAAGAGCAAATCGCTTTCAAAACAAAGGCGTATGAGGAAATTGCTCTGAAAAACAACTACCTCGAAAACTATAATACGAGTTTGCTTAAAAAACTTTTTCAAATAACACAGGAGTTGCTTTTAGCGAAAAAGATTATATTCGAAGAAATTTATTAGCAGATTTCTAATTGTTTTTATTTTAGGCGTGAAGATTTTTATGTTCTAAATTTAATTTTTTATTTTTTTTGATAAATTTAAAATTATGACATTATGACCGAAATTATTGCAGCCTTTATGATCTTTTTAGCATCATTAGCTTCGTCTCCACAAAAAGACTATTCGACAGACATTAACGACTACGAGGTTATTGTAGAATATCTTCCAGGAGAAAACAACAAACAGCCAGATGCAGATGGTAAAAGAAAAATAACTTTCAAGGCAAAAGAAGGATCGACTTTAGCTCGTTAAACTTTATTACAAATTTAATAAAGCTCAATTTTTTGAGTTTTTTTTTATCTAAATTATGAAATGCACTCTAATACTTGTAATGTTATTTGTAAATACATTTTTGTTTTCTCAAGCACCCATAAAAATTATTGATAGTCTAAAGCAAGAGATTTCTAAAAATCCGACCGATTCTATAAAAGTCAAGGCTTATAGCGATTTATGCTGGTATTTTAGAACAGTTTCAGTGGATTCGGCTTTTGTTTATGGTAATTTAGCTTTGCAACTTTCTAAAGAAACAAAAAATAAAGCAGGAGAGGCTCAAGCTCATAACGATATTGGTATTCTGCATTTCGGTTTGGCAGATTATGATCAAGCCATGATGGAATATAATAAATCGCTAAAAATTAGAACTAAGCTAAAAGATACACTTGGTTTAGCAAGTCTTTTTAACAAAATAGGTCTCTGTTATCAAAATACGTTTCAATTAGATTCTGCTATTGTTTACAATACAAAAGCCTTGGAGATTTATGAGCAAAAAAACAATTTGAAGTATGCTAGCGCTTTAAAAGGAAATATTGCTAACATTTATAGAGGTTTAAAACAATATGATAAAGCGCTAAAAGCTCATTTAGAAATTGCGGAAACAGCAAAAGAAATCAATGATATTTCTTTACTAACGAACTCTTACAATAATATAGCGAATGCCTATTTACATATGAAAGACACGATAAATAGTGTCAAATATTTTAAAGAAGGTATTTCGGTTGCTAAAACAAATAATTTGAATGCTGAATTAGGTGCTTTATATAATAATTACGGAGCGTTTTTATCTTCTATTGGGCAAAATGAAGAAGCCATAGAAAATGTGCAAAAATCTTTAATTATTCGCAGAAATATTCAAGATAATCGAGGTTTAGCAAGTTCTTCTTTAAATCTGGGCGATCTGTATTTAAGAACTGGTAATTTTAGAAAAGCCAAGCGTTTTTTTAGGATGAGGGAATACAATTAGCGGAAGATTTTCAGGCTAATGAGCTTCGAGTTAGTGGTTATCATAATATGTCCTATTATTATGCATTTGCAAATAATATTGATAGTATGCAGTTCTATCAAGTGAAGTACAA
>NZ_JNGS01000007.1:0-19307 GCF_001039595.1 Bizionia psychrotolerans | reverse complement strand
AAGCATAACCAGTACACATGGTTTTTTTATCTTCTAGAAGCCTTTTAAACGTAGTTTTTAAATAGGCGTTATTCCATGTTACATACCCAAGACTATCGGATTTGTATTTTTTTTGTTTTCTAAAAATTTTATTTTGCTGATTCATATCGGCTGTTATATTTTGACAAACCCACGTATAAATAGCTCTGAATTTTTCAACTTCAGTTGGTAGTGAAGAAGTCAGCTTATGAGCTAAAAGCGGCAAATTATCCAAACTAGCGCCTTTATTTAGTTTGGCCATATAATCGGCTTGCTTAAAATTAACAGCTTTGAAATCTGATATTTGCGCATGTGAAATAGTACAGCTAATAACGAAAATTAAAAAATAACGGATTGACATACCTATTTGTTTCTCTTGGATTTGTACACTTTTTTTACGGCTACTTTTCCCATAACGATACATGTAACAGCGTCCATATTAACTTCCATTTCAATTTTAGGCGTGGCATTTTCATTATTAATAACAATGGTTTTGGAGCTATAACCTATAAAGCTAAAAACGAGAACATCTCCTTTTTTTAATTTTTCAGGAAATTCAAATTCACCATCAAAATTCGTTTGTGTCCCAATGGCTGTGTCTTTAAGAACAATGTTGGTGCCTGGTAGCGGTAAACCATTTTCATCTAAAACAGTTCCTTTTACACTAATGTCTTTTTCTTGAGAAAGCTCTTTTACCTCTGAATTGTTATTAGTTGTTTCGGTTTTTTTCTCTTGTGCTTGGCTAGCAGTGAAACTAAAAAAAGAAAGTAGTGCTAAACCTAAACCACCAATGAGATTGAGTCTTTTATTGGTTTTAGGAATTGGATTAAAAGATGTTAATTGAGAAGAATTAAATCTGCCACATGTATTTTGAGTATTTTTCAGTTTGAAATAATTGATAATAGCTTCAGATTTCATGTTGGTAAAATCAATGACTTCTTTTTCACAAGAATTACAGAATCCTCCTGCTTTTGTAGGTGAAAAGGTATTGTAATTTTCAGAACACGGTGTCTTAATACTGACGTTTAGTTTGTTTTTCATGATAGTTGTTTTATGATTATGATTCAAACCTAGCGGTTTATCAAGTATCTAGAAACAGCCAATGAGACAAACGTGTTTTTGAGTGCGTGAAACTTACGTTTTGGTTAGTGTACAAAAAAACCACTTCGGTTGGGAAGTGGTTTTCATTTTATATCAGTTTTTAAACCTTATTTCAAAAGCTCATAACTACGTTTAATGAAGTTGGTTAACTCTTCACCTTTCAATAAACCTTGAGAGAGTCGTGCTAAATCCAAACTCTGTGTAATTAAGCGTTCTTGCTTTTTCTTGGTTTTAGTTTCTAAAATTTCGCCTACTAAAGCGGAATTTGTATTCACCACCAAATTGTACATGTCTGGCATGCTACCAAACATTTGCATGCCGCCTCCACCTGTCTGCTGCATTTCCTTCATGCGTCGCATAAACTCGGGTTGCGTTATCATAAATGGTGTAGCATCACTATCCATAGCTTCTAACTGTACCGAAAATTTTTCCTGTGGAATGACTTCTTTTAATACGTTTTCTAAAGTTGTTTTTTCTTCATCTGACAATTTAGAAATGGTTTCATCCTCTTTCTTAATTAAATTATCAACATGATCAGCATCTACACGTGCAAAGCTGATGTTTTCTTTGCTAGATTCTAACTTCTGCATTAAATGCGAAATGATAGGCGAATCTAATAACAGCACCTCATAACCTTTGGCTTTAGCAGCTTCAATATAACTGTGTTGTGCATCTTGATTGGACGCATATAGAATAACTAACTTCCCATCTTTATCCGTTTGCTTGGCTTTAATGGCGTTGAATAATTCGTCGTAAGTAAAATATTTACCATCAACGGTTGGGTATAACGCAAACGCATCAGCTTTTTCGAAGAACTTCTCTTCAGAAAGCATTCCGTATTCAATCACGATTTTAATATCGTCCCATTTTTTCTCAAAATCCTCACGATTACTGTTGAAAAGGGATTTCAACTTATCAGCCACTTTACGTGTGATGTATGATGAAATTTTCTTCACAGCTCCATCCGCTTGTAAATAACTACGCGATACGTTTAATGGAATGTCTGGCGAATCAATTACACCACGTAACATGGTTAAAAATTCGGGTACAATTCCTTCTACATTATCGGTAACATACACCTGATTTTGGTACAGCTGAATTTTATCTTTTTGAACGTTTAAATCGTTTGTCATTTTTGGGAAATATAAAATTCCCGTTAAATTAAACGGATAATCTACATTTAAATGAATGTGAAATAACGGCTCCTCAAATTGTGCAGGATATAACTCGCGGTAAAAGCTGTTATAATCCGTTGCTTCCAAATCTGCTGGTAATTTAGTCCATGCTGGGTTTGGGTTGTTTATGATATTATCTACCGTAATTTGCTTGTGTGGTTCGGTTGTTTCCTTACCGTCTTTATCGGTTGTTGTTGCTGGTGTAAAGTCGGGATCGTTTACTTCTTTAGTTCCAAATTTAATTGGAATTGGCATAAACTTGTTATACTTCAGTAACAACTGACTGATCCTCGATTCTTCTAAAAACTCGGTAGAATCGTCTGCAATATGAAGTATAATTTCTGTTCCACGTGTTGTTTTATCTGAAGCTTCTAACGTGAATTCAGGTGAACCATCGCAAGTCCAATGTGCTGCTGGTTCATCTTTGTACGATTTGGTAATGATTTCCACCTTTTCAGCAACCATAAAGGCTGAATAAAAACCTAAACCGAAATGACCAATAATTCCAGAATCTTTAGCAGAATCTTTATACTTATCTAAAAACTCTTCAGCTCCAGAAAAAGCCACTTGGTTGATGTATTTTTCAACTTCGTCAGCTGTCATTCCTAAACCTTCATCAATAATGTGCAATTTCTTGCCTTCTTTATCAATTTTGACTTCAATTTTAGGGTTTCCGTATTCTACAGAAACTTCACCAATACTGGTTAAATGCTTTAATTTTAATGTCGCATCTGTACCATTACTAATCAATTCACGTAAAAATATTTCGTGATCACTGTATAAAAACTTTTTAATGAGCGGGAAGATATTCTCTACCGATACATTAATACTACCTTTTGCCATAATTTTATGTGTTTAAATTCCTGCGAAAGCTGGAATCTCATTTAATATTTAACTTATTTGAATTGTGTTAGTCAAAAAAAGTACCAACTGTTAAAACGTGACAAACTGACATTTTGAGAAATAAAAAATGCCATTCGTTTTGGGAATGGCATTTTACAATAGTTTTTTTAAACTTATTCTTTAATAGAAGTTTCAATTTTCTCGACCGTATTTTTATTCTTCACATACGTCTCCAACCATTCATCCTGTTCCCAAAGCATGTGTAAAATAGATTCTTTAGCAGAATATCCATGACTTTCCCTTGGTAACATCACCAAACGAACTGGTGCACCAAGTCCTTTCAACGCATTAAAATAACGCTCACTTTGTAAGGGATAGGTTCCTGAATTATTATCAGCTTCACCATGAATTAACAACAAAGGTGTTTTCATAGTATCAGCATGCATAAAAGGCGACATGTTATAATAAACTTCTGGCGCTTCCCAGTAATTACGTTCTTCACTTTGGAAACCAAAAGGTGTCAACGTTCTGTTATAAGCGCCACTTCTGGCAATTCCCGCAGCAAATAAATTGGAATGTGCTAATAAATTGGCTGTCATAAACGCACCATAACTGTGTCCACCAACGGCAACGCGATTTCTGTCAATATAACCTAAAGCGTCAACCGCATCAATAGCGGCTTTACCGTTTCCAACTAATTGTTTAATAAAGGTATCGTTTGGTTGCTCGTCACCTTCACCAATAATTGGGAAAGCGGCATCATCTAAAACCACATAACCTCTAGTTACCCAATAAATAGGTGAACCGTAATATGGATATGTAAATTCATTAGAACTGGATGTGTTTTGACTCGCACTGCTTTTATCTTTATATTCTCGAGGATAAGCCCATAAAATCATTGGGTATTTTTTACCTTTTTCATAATTGGTTGGCAAATATAACGTGCCTGATAATTCTAAACCGTCATCACGTTTGTATGTAATGACTTCTTTTTTAACATTTTGAATGCTTTTAAATGGGTTTTCAAACGAAGTTAAAGCGGTTAGACTATTTTTCTTTTTAATATTTCGGATGTAGTAATTCGGGAATTCGTTTTTCGATTCGATACGCACTAAAAACGTTCCATCTTTCGCATCTAAAGCCGAACTGATACTTTCTACTTTGTCGGTTAAAGTGGACTGATATAAACGTGTGGTTTTCTGCGTTTCCAGATTTATTTCATCAACAAAGGGAAATTTTCCAGCATCACTATAACCATCACCAATTAAATAGGCTTTGTTATTATTAACGTCTAAAACGTATTCATTAAAATTATTTTTAGTTGAAACAAAACTTCCTGGATTGCTGTACACATCTTGGTAATTTCTATCAAATAAAACCGTCGGTTCTTGATTTGGGTTGGATGGATTAAAAACATAGGTTCTAGTATTCCTCGTATTCCACCAATAATCATAAACAATGGCTACATTATCAGTTCCCCAAGTTATGCCACTAAAACGATCTTTCACTTTTAAAAGCGATGTTATTTTTCCTGTAAAAGGTGCATCTTGCTGAAAAACTTCATCACGAAAGGGCACCTCGTTTTCAGGATCACCACCATCTAAAACTTCAGCCCAATATAGGGTTGCAGGTTTGTCGTTCCGCCAGTTAAGGTCACGCATACCTGTGCGTTCCGCCATAAAACCTTGAGGTAAATCTTCAATTAATGGGACTTGGAGCATGCTTTTTACCAAATCGCCATTTGATTTATAAATAATCGTTTCTGAAGGAAAACGGGAATAAGGCACTAAATATGAAAACGGTTTGCTAATGGTTGTTATCATCACATAATTGCCATCTGGTGAAAAGGACATGCCAAGATACATATCAGCCGATTTCCAAAGACTTGATTTGCCATCAAGCGACACTTTAAATAATTCTGCTTGCGCTAATTGTTCAAAATTATACTCGTCATTAGGGTTCTTCAATAAATCTTGATAGGTTCGGTTTTGGGCTTTTACGCCAGCTTCACTCACGGAAACGGTTGGTCCTGTTGGAACTGCTTCTTTGGTGTTAATTAGTGCTTTTCGGTTTTTAGGAAGCATTTTTACTAAAAGCGCTTCGCTGTTTTTCATCCAAACAGCAGGATTTCCCATATTGGCATTCAATTCTGGAGCCGTTAATTTTTTGGCAGTTCCAGTAGAAATATTTAGAACCCATAATTCCGCTCCAGTTGAAACGGTATTGGTAAAGGTCATGTATTTTTGATTTGGCGACCATGAAAAATTAGCATAACGACCATTTTCTGGTAAGCCTGAAACCGCTTTTGGATTACCTTTTTTGTCATTTCTGACTTCTATATTGTTGTAATATCTTGTGCGACTTCCAATATTGGTAACTGGATTAATTCGTAAACCACCTAATCGCAATTCTGTTTCCGATAGCTCTTCAATAGTTTTATAAGCGCTTCTATATAGAAACACAATGTTTTCACCTTTACTATCCATACGAATGCTTGGTGTTAAAGGAGCTTCGGCTAAATCTAAAATATTTTGATGTGGTTTCTGATAGGTCAGATTTTCTTGAGAAAAGCCTGAAATAACAAATAAAAAGAGGAGTGAGTATACTAATGATTTCATATTGAATGGTTGTTTTTTGAAGCCTAAAGATACCAAAAACATTTTTGAAATAATCGAAACGTATTCAGCAGAATATATGGTTTGCTATGCGTGCATAACGAATGCGATTGGCTTTTGAAAACTCTTACTTTAGAAATGGTTAAATTGCACGCTGATTAATCACGAAATTTCTGCCTAATACGTATTAGGATTCGGAAATTAATAACAAATATTTTTCAATGTATAATTCTAAAATAATCGGTTTAGGTCATTATGTGCCTGATAATGTGGTAACTAATGGCGATTTGTCTAAATTGATGGACACCAATGATGCTTGGATTCAAGAACGAACAGGTATTAAAGAACGTCGTTGGGCTGTAAAAGGGTCTGATGATACGACTGCAACCATGGGTGTGAAAGCGGCAAAAGTGGCTATTGAACGTGCTGGAATTGATAAAGATGATATAGATTTTATTGTATTCGCAACCTTAAGTCCGGACATGTATTTTCCAGGTCCAGGTGTGCAAGTGCAACATGCTTTAGATATCAAAACCGTAGGTGCATTAGATGTCAGAAATCAATGTTCTGGTTTTGTATATGCCATTTCCGTTGCCGATAATTTCATAAAAACGGGAATGTATAAAAACATTCTGGTTATTGGTAGTGAATTACATTCTCATGGATTGGATTTAACCACACGTGGTCGTGGTGTTTCTGTTATTTTGGGGATGGGGCAGGAGCTGCTGTTTTAACACGTGAAGAAGATCCAAACAAAGGAATTTTATCCACGCATTTACATTCCCAAGGTGAACATGCCGAAGAATTAGTATTGATTGCACCAGGCATGGGTAAACGTTGGGTGAATGATATTTTAGCCGATAATGATCCAAATGATGAAAGTTATTTTCCGCATATGAATGGTCAGTTTGTTTTTAAAAATGCCGTTGTGCGTTTTAGTGAAGTCATTATGGAAGGTCTTCAGAAAAATAATTTACCTGTTGATGCCATTGATATGTTAATTCCGCATCAAGCGAATTTGCGTATTTCGCAATTCATTCAAAAGAAATTTAGTTTGTCAGACGATCAGGTATTTAATAATATTCAGAAGTATGGTAATACTACAGCTGCTTCTATTCCAATTGCTTTAACTGAAGCTTGGGAGAACGGAAAAATTAAAGAAGGCGATACTGTAGTTTTGGCTGCTTTTGGTAGTGGTTTTACTTGGGGAAGTGTGATTATTAAGTGGTAAATTCCTGCGAATCCCGATAGCTATCGGGAAGGAAACTCTGGATAGATTAGGGATTCAGCGTGGCTAATCTCAAAAGCAATAATTCTAAATAACACATAAAAAAACCTCGGAACTTAATTGCTTCGAGGTTTTTCTATCTTAAGCTCTTTTAATATTGAAACAACTTCAAATCCAGTTTTCTTACAGATATTATTGTTTTAAAGACTCCTGAATTTGGCCTATCGAAGATTTATCGTAAAATTTGAAATGAATATGCCGAAAAATTTTAGGCTGTTTGAGCAAGCAAAATTTTTTGAGTATTAAAAAAAATTCAATGCGAGTTTCTGAAATTTAGGCATCAAATGAAAAATTTAGATATAGGTTCGTAAGCCTAGACTTTTTTGTTTCATTTTTTTTTGGTAATGAAAAAAAGAAAGGACAAATAATTTTTAATAATATTCAAGAGTTTTAATCAAAATTCTAGATTAATAAAATTCGAAGCTAACCCATAAAAAAAACCCGAAACATCACTGCTTCGGGTTTTCTCCTATTAACCAATTTAACTAACACTAAACTATAAATTAAATAGTTCAAAAATTACTTAAAACTTATCACTTACTTATATAGACGTAAAAACCGTGATTTTATTTCACGACTTTTCATTTTTAACTATCATTTAACACAAAAAGCAAAAACCCAAGGCTTTTACACCTTGGGTTTTCTGTATTTAATAGTCAGACATTAACACTAACCATCAACTATTACGCAGACTATTAAATATTTGTTATTATCAGTATAGACGAGTACTTTTGAAAAACGTTACAGTTTAAAACAGTGTTTAACGCGAAATTAACAGCTATGAGTAAAAAAACATTAGTAATAGGTGCTTCCTTAAAACCGAATCGGTACTCCAACATTGCCATAAACCGCTTGGTAAATTATCAACATGATGTGGTGGCTTTTGGTTTACGTGCTGGAATAGTTGCAGGTGTTTCTATTGATACGGAATTAAAACCCTATTCAAATATTGATACGGTTACATTGTATTTGAATCCACAACGTCAAGTGGAGTACTACGACTATATTATTTCTTTAAAACCTGATCGCGTTATTTTCAACCCTGGAACGGAAAATCCAGACTTCTATAAATTATTGGATGCTGCAAATATTGAAAGCGAAGTGGCTTGCACGCTCGTTTTACTTTCTACGAATCAGTATTAAACCTAAATAGGTAAGTAGCCCGTTAACGATTAGAATTTCAAAACCAATTTTATAACCGTTAAATAATTCAGCAGAATACATATTAATAAAGTAAGATAGAATTGGGGCAATTACCGCAATAATCCACACATATTTGTCTTTCAATTCGGCTTTAGTTAAAATCCCGAAAGCGAACAATCCTAACAACGGACCATAAGTATAACCAGCTGCTTTAAATAATTCCCAGATAACAGACACGTCTTTAAATAAGGCGTCAAAAAGAATAATGACGGCTACTAAAACGACACTCACCATAATATGAACGCGTTTCCGAATCCCTTTTTGTTTGTCTTGTGGCTTTTTATCAAGTTCAATAATATCAATACAAAACGACGTCGTTAAGGAAGTTAATGCTGAATCTGCACTGGAATAAGCCGCAGCAATTAATCCGAGAATAAAAAATGCCGATGTTATAATTCCAATTTCAGGGAGCATGGCAATGGTTGGAAATAAATCATCCTTGGTTGCCGTTATACCATTTTGCTGGGCATATTGTGTGAGCATTAAACCTAATGCTAAAAATAAAATATTCACAAAAACGAGCACGATACTAAAAACGACCATATTTTTCTGGGCATCTTTTAAATTTCTACAAGTCAAGTTTTTCTGCATCATATCCTGATCCAAACCTGTCATGGTAATCGTGATAAACATACCAGCTAAAAAGCTTTTTATGAAGAATTGTGCGTCATTAGAATCGTCCAAAAAGAAAACCTTACTCATGGCATTGTCCTTCACATTCGTATAGATTTCAGACATACCGTTTAAATCTAAAGCGCTTGCTAAAAATGAAATGGTAACAACTACCGAAATCAACATAAAAAGCGTCTGCAAAGTATCCGTAAAAATAATAGTCTTTATACCGCCTTTAAAGGTGTACAACCAAATTAGTGCAATAGTAATGATAACCGTTACGGGAAAAGGCAAGCCTAAATTATCAAATACGAGTAGTTGCAATACTTTGGCAACCAAAAAGAGTCTGAAGGCAGCACCAACAGTACGTGAAATTAAAAAAGCTACCGAACCTGTTTTGTAACTCGTGTTTCCAAATCTGTCGCGTAAATACGTATAAATAGAGGTCAGGTTTAATCGGTAATATAAAGGCAATAACACATAAGCTATCACTAGATAACCAAAAAAGTAACCAAATACGACTTGCAAATAGCCAAATTGTTTGGTTTCCACAGCACCAGGAACAGAAATAAAGGTTACTCCAGATAGCGAAGCGCCAATCATTCCGAATGCAACCAAATACCAAGGCGCGGATTTATTCGCTTTAAAAAAAAGCATCGTTGGAATCCTCCTGACCTGTAAAATAGGAGATTAGAATTAATACAACAAAATAGGCGGCAATTAAAAGAATAATCTGCGTTGGGCTCATATAGCTATAAAATGTGGTGCCAAAATACAAATTACCATTGTATATGCAATTCTTAAATGTAAAATCGTAAATTCGCGGCTATGGAATTTTCATCGAAACTTTTAGAGAAATCAGTTAACGAAATGTCGCAACTACCAGGAATTGGTAAACGTACGGCATTGCGTTTGGTTTTGCACTTGTTGAATCAGCCTGAAAATCAAACGGTTCAGTTGGCTGATGCTTTAAAAACCATGCGTTCCGATATCAAGTTTTGTAAAAGTTGTCACAATATCAGTGATGTGGAAATATGCGAAATTTGCGCCAATCCAAATCGTTTAACGGATGTTATTTGCGTAGTAGAAGATATTCGTGACGTCATGGCTATTGAAAATACCAGTTCATTTAAAGGTTTATACCATGTTTTGGGTGGGAAAATTTCACCAATGGATGGTATAGGTCCACAAGATTTGAATATTCAAACTTTAGTTGAAAAAGTAAAAACAGGTGAAGTAAAAGAACTCATTTTCGCATTAGGTTCCACTATGGAAGGTGATACCACCAACTTTTATATTTACCGGCAAATTCAAGATTATAATGTCGTAACATCTACTATTGCTAGAGGAATTTCCGTAGGTAATGAATTGGAATATACTGATGAAATCACTCTTGGACGTAGTATTGTAAACCGAATTCCATTTGAAGCATCCCTAAAATCGTAAGTATTTGAAGTTATCTGTAATTATATTAAATTATAACGTTCGCTATTTTCTAGAGCTTTGTTTAAAAAGCGTAGAAAAGGCCATTGATGGTTTAGATGCTGAAATTATTGTGGTTGATAATCAATCGTCTGACACGAGTTGTGAGATGGTGAAAACCCTATTTCCAAATGTAAAATTAATTAAAAACCCGAATAACGATGGTTTTTCAAAAGGTAATAATTTAGGCGTAAAACAAGCTAAAGGTGAGTATTTGTGTATTCTAAATCCAGATACCATTGTTGCAGAAGACACGTTTAAAATTCTTTTGGATTTTGCCGAAAAACAAGATAATTTAGGGATTGTTGGCTGCCGATTAATGGATGGAACTGGGAAGTTTCTACCAGAAAGCAAACGTAATATTCCAAAACCAACCGTCGCCCTAAAAAAACTTTTAGGTAATCCGAATTCATATTATGCGAATCAAATTGGTGAATTTGAAACAGGAGAAGTCCCTATTTTTGTAGGTGCTTTTATGTTGCTTAAAAAAGAGGTGTACTTAAACGTAGGTGGTTTTGATGAAGACTATTTTATGTATGGTGAAGATATTGATTTATCCTACAAGGTCTTCAAAGCAGGATATAAAAATTATTATACTGGAAGCACGACTATTATCCATTATAAAGGGGAAAGCACGCTAAAAGATGTTAATTATGCCAAGCGTTTTTATGGTGCCATGCAAATTTTTTATAAAAAGCATTTTAAGAGCAATGCCCTGTTTAATGGTATTGTTTGGTTAGGTATTCGTGGCGCTTATCTCATGCGTTCAGAGCCGGAAGTGGTTAAATCTAAACGGCAATCTTATGTTGTAAAAACAGCAGAAAAATCACATATTTTAGAAACTATATTGGATAAACCAGTTTCTTTAGTGAAAGAAATAAGCTATTTGGATCCATTTTCAGAAGTTGTTTTTGATGCGAATACAAGTACATACAAAGATATTTTTCAACATATTACCGAATTGAAGGATTACGAAGGCGTTTCATTTAAAATTCTACCTAATAATTCCGACTTTATAATTGGAAGTAATAGTTCTAAAAATCGCGGTGAAATACAATTGTTAACAAAGAATTAATTCTTAAAACTGCAATGAATTTGATGATTTTTCATTAATTTTGCAGTCGAAATTAAAAAACATACGGTTTAGTTACAGATATGGCAAGATTTGAATTAAAACTCCCGAAAATGGGAGAGAGTGTAGCAGAAGCAACCATTACATCATGGTTAAAAGAAGTGGGTGATACTATTGAATCTGACGAAGCAGTTCTAGAAATTGCAACGGATAAAGTGGATAGTGAAGTGCCTAGTGAAGTAGATGGTGTTTTAGTTGAGGTTATGTTTAGCGTGGACGATGTGGTTCAAGTTGGACAAACCATTGCTATTATAGAAACAGAAGGCGGATCAACTTCAGTTGAAGCAGCGCCAAAATCGGAAGCTGTAACGGAATCTGCTCCAGTAGCGGAAGTAGCTAAAACAGTAACAGCTGCTCAAGAAGCTGCCGCTCCTGTGGCATCTTCAGATGATCGTTTTTATTCACCATTGGTAAAAAATATGGCGAAAGAAGAAGGCGTTTCACAAGGTGAATTAGATGCTATTTCTGGAACAGGTAAAGATGGTCGTGTCACGAAAAACGATATGCTTGCGTATTTAGAGAATCGTTCGGCAGCACCAAAAGCAGAGCCAACGCAACCAGCAGCGACCCCAAAACAATCAGAAAAACCTAAAGCAACACCAGTAATTGCTTCGGGTGATGATGAAATTATTGAAATGTCCAGAATGGGTAAATTGATTGCACATCACATGGTGGAATCCGTTCAAACATCAGCACATGTTCAAAGTTTTATTGAAGCCGATGTGACGAAAATATGGAACTGGCGTAAAAAGGTAAAAGATGGTTTTATGAAGCGTGAAGGTGAAAATTTAACCTTTACTCCAATTTTCATGGAAGCTATTGCCAAGGCGTTACGTGATTTCCCAATGATGAATATTTCTTTACAAGGCGATACCATTGTTAAAAAGAAACATATTAATTTAGGTATGGCAGCTGCTTTAGGTGATGGAAACTTAATTGTTCCAGTTATTAAAGATGCTGACCAGTTGAATTTAGTTGGTATGACCAAAAAGGTCAACGATTTAGCTAATAGAGCACGATTAAACCAACTTAAACCAGACGATATTCAAGGTGGAACATACACCGTTACGAATGTTGGAACCTTTGGTAGTATCATGGGAACACCAATTATCAATCAGCCGCAAGTAGGTATTTTAGCATTAGGTGCTATCAGAAAAGTACCAGCAGTTGTGGAAACACCTGAAGGCGATTTTATTGGTATCCGTTACAGAATGTTCTTATCCCATTCTTATGACCACAGAGTTGTAAATGGTGCATTAGGAGGCCAATTTGTAAAAGCCGTAAAAGATTATTTAGAGGCTTGGGATTCTAATCGCGAGATCTAAATTCCTGCGAACGTAGGAATCTCATCGAAATTTATCGATTTAAAATATATTAAATAAACAAAAAGCACAATCGGAAGATTGTGCTTTTTGTTTTGTTTTAGCTTCTATGCGTTTAGGGAATTTGCAATTTGTATAAGGGGATTTTACGATTGAAAAATTAGAAATTGATTCCGAATAATTCTTTTTAAGTTTTTTCTAAACTAAAACCCAACCTAACCCTATTAAAAATATAATAGCAACAAACCCATTATTAAACATATGTTGCCTGTCCCAATGATCTTTAGATTTTTTTGGACCATAAAGATATTCCTTAAAACTAAATTTTGGTTTCTTAAAAATTGTTCTCCAAATTGAACCGTAAATCCATCGAATGGTGCCTCCAATAGTATTTATTACCAAATGAAATATGGTATAAGCAACAAGCTCGTCAATCATAGATGTTTGTTCTTTTTCTTTCTAAAAATCAACTCAATCCAAACTCCAAACCAAAGCCTTTTCTTTAGTCGCTCTAAAAATAGTATTATGCTGCTCATTCGGTTCATCAGAATAGGTCCATGTCACATTTTTTGGCGCATTCGTTTCTAAAATTTTGGCGAGATTATTCGTGTGTTTGGATATATCTTCAACACCAGAACCTGCAAACCATAATTTTTTGGGTCCGTCTGGAAATTGACTCATATGATTTGTAGCTTCTTTTACCAAATTAAAATCGTTCCACCAAAGTGATGGATCCATAGCAATAAAGAAATCAAAAGCTTCCGGTTGTAACATAAATGTTTCCATCACAAAAAGCCCTGCTAACGATTCGCCAATAATTCCTTTTTTATGGGTTGTTCTGTATTTATTATTAATATCTGGAACTAATTCATCGGTTATAAACGCGCGGAAATTTTTGGCACCATCGGTTAATGGGCAATATTCGGCATCGGCTTCTACTTCAGAAAAACCTGTTAAATCACGACCTCTTTCGGTGTTTTCAATTCCGACTAAAATTATAGGTAGAATCTGTTTTTCGGCAATAAGCTTGGCAAGAGTATTGGCAATATGCGGAAAATCTTCTTTAATGCCACCATCTGGCATATATAAAACTGGAAAGGATTGTTCAGAAGTTTTATAAGTAGGCGGAACCCAAACATTTATGACGCGATCTTCATTAACAAAATTTGAGTTTAGTGTAAAATTATCATGTTCAGGAATTGGGTCATTATATTGCGGTGTGTTTTTACAACTCACGCTTACAAGAAGTAGCGCAATTAGATAAACTAGTTTATTCATTTTTAAATATTTTGGTGGTTTTCGTTAAGATTTTAAAGATAGAAATTTATCATTAAATTTCTATCTAATTAAGGTGTCTCTCGAACACCATTTAAAATCTCGGAATCTAATTCAGCAGAATCGGAATTAGCTTTGTGCAAAACAGAAATATCTCCAGTAGCCTCTAAAACAACAGCCAAAACTTGATTGAAATTCGTAACGTTGGCTTCGCGCAGTTTCGCGATTAATTGTGATTTTTGAATTCTGGAGTGTTTTAAATTAGCATCTAAAATCTGATTGCCTTTCATTAATAATAAGGGTTTATTAGAGATGGCTTGGTCTAAAGCTGGAAAGCGTCTTTGTAAAAACGAAAATATAAAAGTCAGAATCAATAAACTCGCAATAGCCATAGAGCCATGTGCAACTGTTGTGCTAGATGTTAATGTGGATGAAATGATACTACCTATGGCGACGGTAAAAGCAAAATCGTAAGCGGTGAATTTTGCGAACGATCGCAAACCAACAATTCGAGTTAGCACAATAACAACTATGAATATTAAGAAACTTGCTAAAAATGTAATTAAAATAGGGTCGTCAATTTTGTAAATCCAGTCCATAATACGTTGTTTATTGGTATGAAATGAAAATTACGTATTCTTGTTTTAATGAACGAACGTCATCACAAAACATATGAGCTTTATCAATAAATAAGAATCTTATGAAGAATTTAAACAACTTCTTCTTTGACAACCTTAATCTTCATTTTTCGTTTCCAGTAAATAATGTAAACGGTTCCTATCAGTGTTGGTAAAATCCAAGCAATTAAACTTTGAATGCCAATTCCAGCAATTATAAAAGCGGTTACAGACGCTATTAAAGCACCATTCATTTTAACAACATGTGCAATGAGCCAGCCATTTTTAGGGTTTTGCGAGTTTTTATAAAATTTAAAGTCTTTAATAGGAAGAAGTCCTCCAAATACGCCAAAAAACAAGAACAGAATACTCATGGTATTTCCTAGAACGATTAAATAAATACCAAATCCAATCATAAAAATTGAAAATATTAGCATGACGCCTGAAATGGTTTTATCAATCCAATCGGCTTGTGTTTTCGATTTAAAGGTCAGTGCTCTATTTCCAGCCAAAACCAGATAAATAGTGAACACACCAATAACGAATAGAAATAAATTTTCGTGATTTGGCATCCATGAAATCGGAATAGAAATTAGGGAACTGGTAATCATGCCTATTGAAAACAGTTTCCCGAATCGCTTATGGATTTTGCTCCCTTTTTTAACTAGCGTACTACCAATTCCTGTAATAAGTCCGATGCCGCCAAAAAAGGCGTGAATGTAAATAGCTGTGGTTATGATATCTTCCATTTGGTTGGTTTTTTTTTAATACGTTAAAAGTCATCAAATTATTCGCGTTTTAAAATTTTATGCAACTCAACTGTTATTTAATAATGATGAATTGTGTTATTGGTTGAAGTTCGACTATTATTTTTAAATAAAACAGATTCTTCTTTAAGGTTTATCAATTCCCAAAGGACTTTTTTTATATATTCTATTTATCTTTGCCCAAAATAGATAACATGAAATTGAATCTTACCAAACCCATTTGTTTTTTCGACTTGGAAACAACCGGAATCAGTATTACATCTGATAGGATTGTGGAAATCGCCATTCTTAAAGTGCACCCAAATGGCAAGGAAGAATCCACGCGTTGGTTGGTAAATCCTGAAATGCCTATTCCGCAAGAAGTGACCGCTATTCATGGTATTTCGGATGCTGATGTGGCAAGTGCACCTACGTTTAAGGAACTAGCGAAAGAAGTTTATAACATAATTAAAGATTCAGATTTAGGTGGTTTTAACTCGAATCGATTCGATATTCCACTTTTAGCTGAAGAAATGCTACGTGCTGATGTGGATTTCGATATGAAAAATCGCGTTTCTGTAGATGTACAAACTATTTTTCATAAAATGGAACAACGTACATTAAGTGCTGCTTATAAGTTTTATTGCAATGAAACTTTAGAAGGTGCTCACACGGCAGAAGCTGATACGAATGCAACCTATGAAGTTTTAAAAGCCCAAATTGAGAAATACGAAGATTTAGAAAATGATACTAAATTTTTAGCAGAATTCAGTTCACGTAAAAAGTTTGCGGATTTTGCTGGTTTCATTTCTTATAATAAACAAGGTGAAGAATGTTTCTCCTTCGGAAAGCATAAAGGCAAATTAGTAACCGAAATATTAGAACAAGAACCTGGATATTTTGGCTGGTTGCTTAATGCTGATTTTCCGTTATATACCAAAAAAGTATTGACGGCTATTAAGTTGCGTGAATTTAACACTAAAATTTAAGAAGAAAATAGAAAAGAGAGTCTAGAAAATAGACTGGATTATCAATAACCAAAAGAGTAGGAGTCTCGTTTCTAATAGTGAAGCGGTCTTTATTCTTTTATCTTTTAAGAATATGAAGCTCATTTGCATAGGTCGGAATTATACAGATCATATTAAAGAATTGGCAAACGAAAGGCCAACAGATCCTGTTGTCTTTTTAAAGCCTGATACAGCAATTTTGTTAAAAAAGCAGCCATTTTTTATACCAGATTTTTCAAATGATGTCCATCATGAGGTTGAAATTTTAGTTAAAATCAATAAAGTTGGGAAATATATTGATGAAAAGTTTGCTCATAAATATTATGATAAAATTGGTTTAGGAATTGACTTTACAGCACGCGATTTGCAAGTAAAACTCAAAGAAAAAGGATTGCCCTGGGAAAAAGCAAAAGCCTTTGATGGAGCTGCAGTTATAGGTGATTGGCTGCCAAAAACACAATTCGAAGACCTTAGTAATTTAAATTTTTCCTTGAAAAAGAATGATCAAATCGTTCAGGACGGAAATACCAGTCACATGCTCTGGAAAATTGATGCGTTAATAGAATATGTCTCAAAATATTTCACTTTAAAGATTGGAGATATTATATTTACAGGAACTCCAGCAGGTGTTGGACGCGTAGAACCAAACGATCAATTAACAGGATATATAGAAAATCAACAATTATTTTCAATAACAGTAAAATAAATGGAACAACATTATAAATTATTTCGAGTACGCGAACTAGCAGATGGCGATGAGGAATTTGTGGCTACATTAGCTGCCGCATTTCTGGAGGAGGTACCCGAAGATTTAGAGCATCTAAAAACTGCTGTTGCTAATAACGATTATTATTCAGCATATCAAGCAGCTCATAAAATGAAACCAACTGTAGACTTATTTGAATTAGGTGTATTAGAGGATTTAATTGAAGTCCAAGATTGGGGTAAATATGAAAAAACAGATTTTGATGTTTCAATCAAATTAGCAAGTGTGGTTGGAGCTGTAGAAAATACAGTTGCTGAAATCAAAGCAGATTTCAATTTATAATGCAAGCAGAAATTATTACCATTGGCGATGAAATTCTCATCGGACAAATAGTTGATACCAATTCCGCATTTATCAGTCAAGCGCTTAATAAAATTGGCGTTTCGGTATATCAAATAACATCTGTCCAAGATGATAAAACGCATATTCTAAAATCTCTTAAAGAAGCTGAAGAAAATGCAGATATCATCATCATTACTGGCGGTTTAGGTCCTACAAAAGATGATATCACGAAACGCACCATTTGCGATTATTTTCAAGATTCTCTCGTTCAAAGCGATGCGGTTTTAGATAATATCAAACACATCTGGAAAACCTACATTAAAAAACCATTAGCACAAGTTAATATAGATCAAGCCTTGGTACCTAGTAAAGCCCAAGTTTTGATGAATAAATATGGCAGTGCTCCAGGTATGTGGATGGAAAAAAACGGAAAAGTATTTATTTCACTTCCAGGCGTACCTTATGAAATGAAAGCGCTTATGAATGATGAAGTTATTCCGAAGCTTCGAAAAACGTATCAGTTTCCATATATTAAACATACTACAATTTTAACCTACGGTTTAGGTGAAAGCAATCTAGCAGAACGTATTGAAGCATGGGAAGATAATTTGCCCATTTTTATGAAATTGGCGTATTTGCCAGGATTAGGTCGCGTACGTTTACGATTATCGGCTAAAGCAGCTGATAAAAATCTGGTAGAAGCGGAAATGGAAACACAAATAAAAGCGTTACTGCCACAAATAAAAGATATATTCGTTGGCTTTGAAACCGATGAATCCATTGAAGCCGTAATAGGCAAACAATTAACAGCATTGAATAAAACCGTTTGTACAGCCGAAAGTTGCACTGGTGGTAGAATAGCGCAACTATTCACCAAAAATTCAGGTGCTTCAAAATATTTTAAAGGCAGTGTTGTGAGTTATGCTACCGAAGCTAAAATAGAAATATTGCAAGTTCCAGAAGCATTAATAAAAGAACATTCCGTTGTTAGCGCTTCAGTTGCAGAAGTTATGGCGAAAAAGGCGTTGCAATTATTTAAAACGGATTATGCCATTGCAACAACAGGAAATGCAGGACCTGATAAAGGCGATTCAGATGCGGAAGTAGGAACTGTTTTTATAGCCATTGCAACCAAAGATAGGGTATATTCGGAGAAATTTGAATTGGGCAATCACCGAACTAAAGTTATTATGAAAGCTGTAAATAAGGCGTTTGAAATGCTACAGAAAGAAATTTTAAAAAAGTAGCGATTTTAGTTTGTTGATATTATAAAGATTTACTAAATTTGCAGCCTGTTTTAAAACGTCTGTTTTGAAATAGTCGAAATAACACTTTTAAAGATAGAACAATGTCAAGAGTTTGTGAACTTACAGGAAAGAAAGCGATGGTTGGAAACAACGTGTCTCACGCAATGAACAAAACAAAGCGTAGATTTGATGCAAATCTAATTAAAAAACGTTTTTTACCTCCCAGAAGAAGATAAGTGGGTAACCTTAAAAGTTGCTACATCAACATTAAAGACTATTAACAAAATCGGAATTACTGCTGCGTTGAAAGAAGCAAAAGCAAAAGGATTTATTAAGTAATAGTCTGATTATAAAAATACAGTACAATGGCAAAGAAAGGTAACAGAATACAAGTAATACTAGAGTGCACAGAGCACAAAGAATCTGGACAACCAGGAACTTCAAGATATATTACAACTAAGAACAAAAAAAATACACCAGATAGAATGGAGATTAAGAAATTTAATCCTATTCTTAAGCGTATGACTGTTCATAAAGAAATTAAATAATTATAGCGTTTTCACTACTAGGTGAAAA
>NZ_JNGS01000006.1:0-11957 GCF_001039595.1 Bizionia psychrotolerans | reverse complement strand
TTTTTTAACCCTAAACAAACTTTTTTTTTGCCTTTTTTTGAAATAGTTTTCTATTTACAGCTAATCAACACCTTACAGGTAGAAGTTCTTCAAGAAAAAGAAGCCCTACAAGTAATTATCTATGAAATTGGTTAATTAAACTAATAATTAAACCCAAATTATTTAGACACACAGACTAACTATTTGCTGTCGATATATGTTCATTCATGTATATGTCTAGTTTTAAAAATTAATACCTACATATATATTGTATCTAAATATTTAACCTATTATATTTGTCCTTTCATAATTACACCATATATAATGATACAAATTACATTGCCAGATGGCAGTATAAAATCAGTTGAGCCAGGAACAACACCAATGGACGTTGCAAAAAGCATAAGTGAAGGATTAGCTCGTAACGTTATTTCTGCAAAATTCAATGATACAATTGTAGAGACTAAAACGCCATTGACAAAAGACGGAACTCTTATTTTATATACATGGAATGATGATGAAGGCAAGAAAGCATTCTGGCATTCTTCAGCACATATATTAGCACAAGCTATTGAAAGCCTCTACCCTACTTCTAAATTATGGGTTGGGCCAGCAATTGATAATGGGTTTTATTATGATATAGATTTAGGTGATGAAACCATTTCCGATAAAGACTTTAAAAGCATTGAAGACAAAATATTAGAAATAGCTCGAGGTAAGCATGAATTTAACATGAGAGAAATTTCAAAACAAGACGCGCTATCCTATTATAAAGGAAATAACAACTATAAGGTTGACTTAATAAAAAATCTAGAAGATGGTACCATCACCTTTTGCGATCATGACACATTTACAGATTTATGTCGTGGTGGTCATATTCCAAATACTGGAATTGTTAAAGCCGTTAAAATATTAAGTGTTGCTGGAGCGTATTGGAAAGGTGATGAAAACAATAAACAGTTAACGCGTGTTTACGGGATCTCATTTCCAAAGCAAAAAGAATTAACAGAATACCTTCATTTATTAGAAGAAGCTAAAAAACGTGACCATAGAAAGCTTGGTAAAGAACTAGAGCTATTTACATTTTCACAAAAAGTTGGACAAGGTTTACCATTGTGGTTGCCTAAAGGCGCTGCATTGCGTGAGCGTTTAGAAAATTTTCTTAAAAAAGCACAAAAAAAGCGGGATATGAAATGGTCGTGACGCCACATATAGGACAGAAAGAACTATATGTAACATCTGGTCATTATGAAAAATATGGAGAAGATAGTTTCCAACCTATTCTTACACCTAAAGAAGGCGAAGAATTTCTATTGAAACCCATGAATTGCCCACATCATTGTGAAATTTACAATAGTAGTCAATGGTCTTATAAGGATTTGCCGAAACGTTTTGCCGAATTTGGAACGGTATACCGATATGAGCAAAGTGGTGAATTACATGGCTTAACACGAGTACGAGGTTTTACGCAGGATGATGCACATATATTTTGCATGCCTGACCAATTAGATACCGAATTTAAAGAAGTAATTGATTTAGTTTTATATGTTTTCGGTTCACTAGGTTTTGAGAACTTTACAGCACAGGTATCCTTACGTGACCCTGAAAAACCAGGAAAATATATTGGAAGTGATGAAAATTGGGAAAAAGCAGAAGCTGCCATCCTAAATGCCGCCAAAGACAAAAATTTAAATTTTGTTGTAGAAACTGGCGAAGCCGCTTTTTATGGTCCTAAATTAGACTTTATGGTTAAAGATGCCTTGGGAAGACAATGGCAATTAGGCACGATTCAAGTTGATTACAACTTACCTGAACGTTTCGAATTAACATACAAAGGCAGTGATAATGAGCTTCACCGACCAGTTATGATTCACCGTGCACCTTTTGGTAGTATGGAGCGTTTTGTAGCAATTTTATTAGAACACACGGCAGGAAACTTCCCATTGTGGTTGGTTCCTGACCAAGTAATTGTATTATCTATAAGTGAGAAATATGAAAAATACGCGAAAAAAGTTTTAAATTCGCTAGAAAATGACGAAATTCGCGCCCTAATTGACAATAGAAATGAAACTATGGGCAAGAAAATTCGGGAAGCCGAAATGAAGAAAATCCCATATATGATTATTGTTGGTGAGAACGAAGAACAAGAAGGCAAAATTTCTGTTCGTCAGCATGGAGGTGAGGATCTTGGCATGATTTCTGTACAAGAATTCACTGACATATTAAACAAAGAAGTCAATAAAACATTAAAACAATTTTAATAAAAATTAAGTTAAACTAAAATTATAAAGCCATAGCAATACGTAGAAGAAGACAGGCTCCTCGTCGAGTAAGTCAAGAAGATCAGCACAAAATCAACTCTAAAATTAGGGTTGAAAAAGTGCGTTTAGTAGGTGACAATGTTGAAGTAGGCGTCTACCCAACAAAAGAAGCATTGGCAATAGCTGATGAACAAGGGCTTGACCTTGTTGAAATATCACCAAAAGCAGATCCTCCGGTTTGTAAAGTGATGGATTATAAAAAGTTTCTTTATGAACAGAAGAAACGCGAAAAGGTTTTAAAAGCAAAAGCTTCTAAGGTAGTTGTAAAGGAAATTCGTTTTGGTCCTCAAACAGATGATCATGATTACGAGTTTAAAAAGAAACATGCCGAAAAGTTTTTACAAGAAGGCGCAAAGCTGAAAGCCTTTGTGTTTTTTAAAGGAAGATCCATTGTTTTTAAAGAACAAGGACAAATTCTATTATTGCGTTTAGCGCAAGATTTAGAAGATTTAGGTAAAGTAGAACAAATGCCTAAACTGGAGGGAAAACGAATGACGATGTTTCTTGCTCCAAAAAAATCAAAATAAAACTGTTTCCGACGCTTCGGAGCAGATTAAAGATAGTAAGCGAAATAACTTAAACTAGGAAGAACAATGCCTAAAATGAAAACCAAATCTAGTGCCAAGAAAAGATTTAAAATAACTGGTACTGGTAAGATTAAAAGAAAGCACGCTTTTAAGAGTCACATCTTAACAAAGAAATCTAAAAAGCGTAAGTTAGCATTAACGCATAGTACATTAGTACATGAGAATGATGTTAACAGCATTAAGGAACAATTACGATTAAAATAATTGTAATAACGTTCGGTTAGAATTATTTACAAACCCTGGAGTTAGGCTCTAACAAGTATCTGAAAAAGATCGCCTACTACAAAAAAATTTAAAATTATGCCAAGATCAGTAAATTCTGTTGCCAAAAGAGCCAGAAGAAAAAAGGTGCTTAAACAAGCAAAAGGATACTTTGGACGTCGTAAAAACGTTTGGACAGTAGCCAAAAATGCGGTTGATAAAGCGATGCAATATTCGTACAGAGACCGTAGAAACAAAAAGAGAACATTCCGTGCATTATGGATTCAGCGTATTAACGCTGGAGCTAGACAACATGGTATGTCTTACTCACAGTTTATGGGTAAATTAAAAGCTAATAATATCGAACTAAACCGTAAGGTTTTAGCCGATTTAGCTATGAATAACCCAGATGCATTTGCAGCTGTAGTAAATAAAGTAAAGTAAGGCGTTTCGCCTATTGTAAAACATATTTCGCTTATAAAGAAAATCCGAATCTTAATTGATTCGGATTTTTTTTTGTTTTGAAATAAAAAACAGCGACATACTAAATAGCATATCGCTGCTTCGTGCTAATTAATCAAATCCCTTAAACTTAATTAATTTAAACAATATAACATTCCGCCATATTGACCTTAATAGCTTACTGTAAGTAAATTTAATGCTAAAAACGCTCTGTACGAAAAAAGCGTTTTGAAATGCAGTAGTATGTATGTGAATGTAAATATCCGCATATTTTCAAGCCATGTCTAATTTAGAGGTTTACTTTATTTCATATTAGTCACAAAAAAAACAGCGACATCTAATTTGGATGCCGCTGTCTTAAATAGAATCTATTTACTAATTTACCTAGTATTTAATAACTCGTTTTACAATTTCGTTTTGGTTAACTTCAATTTTTAAAAGATAAACACCATCCTCATAGTTGTTCAAATCTATGATAGATTTCGTAGTGGTTTCTGTTGTATTTAATAATAACCTTCCGTTTAAATCATAAAGTGTAATTTTTGATTCCAATGAATTCGGGAAGCTAATGGAAACGTTACCACTAGTTGGGTTTGGATACACCTTAATATTTTTTAAAGCTTCTACCTCTTGTAAGCCTAAAGTTTCTTGAACATTTACGACAATTTCTACACGTGCACTTTCGCAATCGTTAGTATTTGTACTAGTTACCCAGTAAGAGGTTGTGCTAATCGTATCTGTACTTGGTGTTGGTGCTGTTTCAGAACCTGTTCCTCCTGTTTCTGTTGTGTACCATAATAATCCTGAACCACCTGTTGTTGCTGTTAAAGCGTTGGTAGTATCTCCTAATTCATAAGCTATTAAAGTTGTTGTTGTAGGTATACTTGGTATCGTAGCCCCAGTTGCTACAGGTGAACCAGCTAAAAAGTTTTGGGCTTGACCTGTTAACATCCAACTGTTAATTATAGTTGCATTATTTTGGTTTGCTGTAGCATCAAATATAGTGGCAATACCAGTATTATTTACAGCATTCAAGCCTTGATTAAACTTATAGTACACCAATAATCCTGATTCCGTGCCTTGTAATTCACAGTTTTTATTTGCATTAATTTGCCCCTCTGTTCTTGTCATGTCCCATACTCTATATTCATCTATAGCTGCATTTCCAGAACCAACCTGGGATATGTTGAACTCTTCAATAGTGACCATTGGAGTAAAAGTGCTATCTAAATTCCCGTCTATATAAAAGCTGTATAAGTTAGATGAATTTCTGCTTAAGGCTATATGATGCCAAACATCATCACTTAAAGCTTGATTAGACACAAAAAGCTCTTGATAATCATAAAAATTCGAAATTCGAAAATTTAATTTATTGTCTTGGCCAACATAGAAAGTATAAAAATTGTTTATTTCATCTTCATCTGTACCAGTTAAAATGTAAAAAGCGTCCGAAGTTTTAACCCAAAGTTCCACGGTAAATGTATTTGGTAGATCAAGACCATCATTGTTATTTATATAAAATGCATTAGATGCATTGTTATTGACTCTACCCATATGGTAATGGTCTGCTGGTATTGCCACTTCAACCACAGTTTCTACACGTTGGCTTTCGCATCCACTATGATTAGTACTAGAAACCCAATATGATGTAGATCCTACTGTTGATGTGTCTGGTGTTGGGGCTGTTGTTGTACCTGTCCCATCAGTTTCTGTTGTATACCACATTAAACCTGTTCCATTAGAACCTATTGTTGCGGTTAATGGCGATGCAGTTTCGTTTAAAACAAGTTCTAATGGTGTTGTTACTGTAGGTACAGACGGTATTATAGAACCTGTAGTAATTGGAGAACCTGCTAACCAATTAGAAGTCGTTCCTGTTAAACCAAAATTTATTAAAGTTCCATTATTAACTCCTGTTTCATCAATAACTGTTGTTTCTGATGTATTATCTGTCGCATCAATCCCTTGGTTAAATTTATAATACGCTACTAAACCTGTTTCGTCCCCTTGTAATTCGCAGTTTTTACTACTATTAATTTGATCTGCAGTTCTGGCAACATTCCAAATACGAATATCATCAATAGAGCCGTTCCATAGGAAATTACCTTCACTAGGACTAAAACCACCTATAGTAACTTTATTTCCATTAATTGGAGCAGGAATACTATAATTTATAGCCACCAAAATCCCGTCTTTATACAATTTCAATTCTTGTGTTGCGCTATCATAACTAAGAGCAACGTGATACCATGTATTTAATGATAGTATATTTGAATCTATTACGGCATTCCAACTACCATTGTGGCCTGCAGATAATATTCCATTTGGTACCCAAAAAGCATGCTGTCCAGAATTACTTGATCCTGAAATTATATTATTAGCGGATGTAACTGTGCTCATTGAAATCCACGCTTCTTTTGTATAGGAAGCAGGCAAAATATTACCGCAATCAACATAATCATTTATACCATCAAAATTTAAATGGGTTGCTGGTGTTGGTGGTAAAATAATCCCAAAATTTTGCCAAACTGGTGCAGCTTGATAAGTTGCTACTGTTCCTGCAGGAATATGTAAAGTTGCCATACCAATATTTACACCTGTAAAAACATTGCTATTAATAGACAATGGTGTTGCCCATTCCACTGTAACCGAAGTTAAAGTATTACAAAATTCAAATGCATTAATACCAATATTTGTTACCGAACTAGGAATAACCACAGAAGTTAAACTAAAACACGCATTAAATGAAAGCTGTCCAATACTTGCAATAGAATCCCCCATGTCTACGGAGGTTAAGTTTGTACAAAATCGAAACGCACTATTCCTTATTTCGGTCACGGTATTAGGAATTGTAATTGAAGTTAAGGTTGTGCTATTTTGAAAAGCAGCATCTAAAATTGAAACTACAGTATAACTAACACCAGCGTTTGAAACCGTTGAAGGCACGATTAATTCCCCTACATAACTTGCAGACGAAGTAACACCCACAGTATTGTTAGTCGTTGAAATAACAGAATAATTAACACCTCCTAAAGAAAAGGTTTGAGCTGAAGCTGTAGTTACAAATAGTACAGCAAAAAATAAAAGTAATTTTAGTTTCATAAAAAAAATTAGTTAGAATTGATTGTTGTCCAAAACTAAATTTTAATCCATGAAATGCAAATAAACAGGGATGAAATGCGTATAAATGTATTTGAGCGGCTATTTTAACCGTTTAGCGAAGGTTCTAGACATAGGAATCTCAATCCCATTTATAAAAACGGATGTTGCCGTAATCCGATGAATTTTTGTTTTATTAACCATATAAGACCGATGACTTTGTGCAAATATATCAGCTGGTAATTGCTCAATAATGGTATTCAAGGATTGTCTGGAACTATATTTTTTTGTCTTTGTATATATATTTACGTAATTACCATCTGCCATAATATATTTAATATCATCATATTCTATATTAACCGTATCGTAACCATCTTTAAACTGTAAATTTTGAGTTTGCTTATTTTGAATAATTAAACCAATAGCGGCTAAAATATCCACCTTCTTTATGGGTTTGGTTAAATAACTATTCGGTTTGGTTCTGATGGCCTCACTCATTAACGAATAGTCTTGTTGCCCTGTAATAAAAACAACGGTTGCGTTTTCGTTTTTTGATTGAGATAGTTCTATTCCTGCATTTTCACTATTCAAATTAATATCCATCAGGATAATATCTGGTAAAAAACATGTCATTTCTGAAATAGCTGTTTTTTTATCGTTGGCAATTTTTATATTTTTAAAATGTTCTTCCGCTAGAATCTCTGCAATATAATCTGCAATGAGGATTTCGTCTTCTACAATTAAGATTTTAGTGCGTAAATTTTTATTCATTATTTAATTTTTGTTCAATTGAAAATTTAAATCCATTGCTGGTATCAATTCTATAATCTACTTTAATTTGTCGACATAGTTTATCAATAAGTTTAGGCACTATGGTTTTATTATTTGCTGTTGTACCGTTATCGGAATAATGGAAATATAGCATATTGTTATTATGAGATAATTCAAAATTAATTTCCTTACTACCTTGTTTTTCAAAAGCATGTTTTATAGAATTGATGCAAAGTTCTGTTAAAAGTAATCCAAAATACATGGCATAATCTGTAGGGATTTCTACAGCATCAATAGAAAAATTAGTTTCAATATTATTGTCCTTAAATACATCAAAAAAACTAATTTTAACATCATTTAAATAATAATGTAATTCTAATTTTTGTTTGTCTTCGTTTTTATATAAATGTTTGTGTAATGTAGAAATAGCCTCTACTTTAGTCAAAATATTTTTAAGCAGAAACTTATTTTCTTCCGATGTTTTTTTTAATTGATCGGAAATAAGGATGACAACCAACTGTAAATTATTATTTATTCTGTGATTGGCTTCGCTTAATAAAAATTCATTTTCTTGAGATAACTTTTGAAGTTCTTTATTGCTCTTTTGTTCTTTTTTCAAGAAATAGCCAATTAACAACGTTAATCCTATTGCAGCTAAAAGCAGACCTATACTAACATACAAATTGGTTTTGTTAGATGCTAATGCTCTATTCTTATTTTCAATTTCTAGTTGATTTATTTTAATTTCATTTTCTTTTTCTGCAAGTTTGTACTTTTCTTTTAAATCCAGCAAAAACTTGTCTTGGATAATTAAATTATAGTCGTTCTGTAGTTTTAATATTAGTTTTGAATACTCATTTGCTTTTTCAAAATTCTTATTTTCTTCATATAAACCTTGAATTGTAATAGCATAATTTAATTGTTTAATTAATAAATTATGTTCTTTTGCAAATTCTAAAGCTTCTAAAGCGACTTCTAAACATTTCACCTTTTGATTGTCTCTCAATAGACTCATAATATAGCTAACATAAGCATCCGACTGATGTTGAACCATATTATTTTGTTTAGAATACTCAATTAACTCTATAAAATAACTTATCGATTTTTTATAATCTTTTTCTCTCTCGTATACACTTGCTAACTCTAGTTTAGAATAAAAAACATTGTCTTTATCATCAATTTTTTCGGCAATTTCTAAAGATTTTTGTGCATATTTAACAATGGAGTCTTGTGTGAGATAATACTCTGTAAAAATTGCTGCTTTTCTATTGTAATATTTAGCTAAATAAATATCACTAATTGTAGTGTTTTTTTAAAATAGAGGCTGCTTTATTTTCATGCTTAATAGCGTCAGTGTACAAACCTCTACTTCTATAAAATTCAAGAAGTTTAATATGATATAAAAATTCTAATTCTCTACTTTTAATCTTATTAATCTCTAATAGAGCTTTTTCATAGCTTTTATAAGATTCATCAAAATTTGATTTTAATTTATAAATCTGAGCTAAGCCAAGTAAAAAATGTATTTTTTGTTCAGTGTTTTTAGTTTCAGCTATTTGTTCAGTGTAAAAAGCTATGCCTTCATTAAGTTCACTTTTAGATACCAATTTTTTACCATATTCTACTAATGAATCATTTTGAGAAAATGATAGTTGCGATAACAATAAGAAAAAATAAATAATACGATGTTTCATTCTGGGTATTTTGCTATCATTTTACTACTCTAAAAGAAAGCAATTTTTACATGGTTGCTAAATTTATCGGAATTAAGCTTTTATAAATTTTTTGGTTATTTGTTCTTTTCCCGAAATAACTTCAATAAAACATATACTTATCTAATGCTAATAGATTGTTTTTTAAAAAACAAATATTCCCTATAAATCATATATTGAAAAATAATATAAAACAATGAATTAAAAACCCAAATATCGATATACGGATCTCTAAACAAAACTAAATCAAAATTTCCAGATAAAAATATGGTAATACTACAGCATAAATATAAAATTAAACCTAATGAAAAATTAAAATAATTATGTTGTTTCTCAAAATTTTTAATAATGAATAACAGCGCATAAACTACTAAAATAAAAGATGTTGAAACAATTTCATAAATATTAAAACTCCAAAATAATTCAGGGTTTAAATAATATATATATGCTAAAATTAATATTTGAACGATAAAAACTGAAACTATTATTTGCTTAATAATTTTTTCTTTGAAAAGCTTATGGAATAGAATACTTAAGAAGGTAAATTGAAAAATAAAATAAAAATGCGAAATAAATAAATTCAAATTTGGATACAAATATCCAATAATATGACAGGTAATTTCTATGATTAATAATGAAATTAAGTATACCAAAAATACCTTAAAAACCTTTTTATTTACCGCTGAATCTGTTACGAATAAGATGGTATTAAATAATAAAAAAAACAAACCTACTAAACTAAAAAGGAATACATATAATACATCCATAAACTAAAATTATGTTTTTTGTTTCTTTTTACGAGCTGCGGGAAACAACACGTTATTCAAAATTAATCGGTAGCCTGGAGATGTCGGATATAAATCTAATTCTGTTTTCGGATCGCCCACTTTATGGGTGTAATCTTCCGGATCATGACCACCATAAAACGTAAAAAAACCCTTTCCTTTAATGCCATGAATGTATTTAGCTTCACCATTGGTTTTGTTCTCACCCATAACCAATACATTGGCTTTTATCTGATCACGACTATAGGATGTTGTTTGTCCCATAAATCCTTTAACTAGAGCCGTATGATTCTGACATAACATAGTTGGAATAGGATCCCATTTAGCGGAAAAATCCATAAGGGTAAAGTAATCTGTCATTTTTGGAATTTGACGTTTCGTCGTCATATCAATCGATGAAAATTCGTAGACATTAGGATCGCGTTCCAAAATAAAATCTTTAAATGCGAAGGTCCTATTATAATCAATTTTACTTTGGTAATTCGCATCACTGGCATCACCATCAAACATGGGTTCACAAATATCGACACCGTCAGCAGATAAGGCAATATCAAAACTATCAGTTGCACTACACATGGCAAACATAAAACCACCACCAATTACATAATCTCTTATTTTATTAGATACCGCTAATTTTTCATCGGAAACCTTATCATAACCTAATCGTTTTGCCAATGCTTCAGCTGCTTTCTTTTCTTCAATATACCAAGCTACAGCTTTATAATTGGAATAGAATTTCCCAAACTGACCCGTAAAATCTTCATGATGTAAATGCAACCAATCATATAACAATAAAGCATCATTTAATACTTCTTCATCATAAATGGTTTCATATGGAATTTCAGCGTAGGTTAATACCATAGTAACAGCATCATCCCAAGGTAAATTTCCTTTTGGAGAATACACGGCAATTTTAGGTGCTTTTTCAAGAATAACAGATTCCATGTTTTTACTAGGACTGCTTATTTCCGTAAGAATAGCTTCTGCTTTAGAATCCGAGATTACCTCGAAGGAAACGCCACGAATTTGACATTCTCGACGAATACGTTCCGTATCAGGTAATAAAAATGAACCACCTCTATAATTTAATAACCAATTTACTTTTAATTGATTATCTAAAGTCCAATAGGTAATGCCATAAGCCTTCAAATGATTCTTTTGGCTTTCGGCATCCATTGGAATTAAAATATAGGACGCAAAACTGTTCAATGTGAACAAAAATAGGAGCAGAATAGTAAACTTTTTCATAGTTGAAAGATACAGAAAATAAAGACCTTTCAAATCAATTTAAAAAATATTTAACCTTGAATATAGGCTAGTTTTTCCCTGAAAGTAGACTGGCAATAACTTTAGTGCTCTCAAATTGTTCTAACATGATTTTTAAGAAAACAGTAATTGGAATGGCCATAATTAAACCTGGAACTCCCCAAAGATAGCCCCAAAGCATCAACATTACTAATACGGTAATCACATTTAGGGAAAAAGATTTCCCCATAAAAATAGGTTCTAAAATAGATCCAAAAAGAACTTGAACACCTGTTATGCTTATAATAAAGAAGAATAAAACACTCGTTGGATCTAACTCAATAAAAGCAAAAGCAGAAAGTAAAACGACGGTTATGATAGAGCCAACCATTTGTACAAAATTTATTAAAAACGCAAATAATCCCCAAAAAATAGGGAAACTCACATCAAAAAACAGACAAGCTAATCCGGTTCCAATTCCTGTTGCCAAACTAACTGCAAACTTAACTTTGACAAAGGTCATTAAATCGTTCTCAATTTTAATAAAGGTTTTAATAGAGGTATGTTTCAGTCTAAGAAGTGTGCTATTCAATACTTTTTGAATATTAATGGATTCCGCTAACCACAGCACCACGAAAAATACCGTCATCAAAATCATGGTTAATGTTTTTCTAGCAAAATCAAGCGTGACACCTATGGTTTCTTCATGAATAAATTGCTTAAAAAGACTTTCTTTACTATCTACTTCAATACCAAATGTTTCATTAGCCGTAAGTAAAAGGGCATCAAATTTTT
>NZ_JNGS01000005.1:0-28073 GCF_001039595.1 Bizionia psychrotolerans | reverse complement strand
TAACCAACTCTAGATGTGAAAGTTCATGCATTATTAAGTGAGATACCGACTCATAATTAGGCTTATGCTTTACTAAGTGATAATTTCTATCATAGTTTTCAGCAAACTCAATTTTTGCAGCAGTGTTTATATCTGAATCACTTATAACTTGAATGTCCTTTTCGCCTTTTTTGGACAATTCCTTAATAAATGCATTTAATATTATGTCATTATTGTAGTGTTCTGAATATTCTCTTGCACTTTTGATTGCTAATTGAAAACTATTTTCGAAAACTTCTCCTTTTCCTGTTGAAAGTCTTATTGCTTTTATTGAGAAATTAAATGCCTCCAAATATTCACATTTCTTCTCGCTTAATAGACCTAATGCTAAATAAGTATTAGGGTATTCAGGATTAGCCTCTCTAGCTTTATTGAAATATTTCAAAGCCTCATCACTTTCCCCTTTTTGCATCAACACTGCTCCGATGTTATTCAGAGTGATAAAACTATTTGGATAATGTTCTAAAATCTGCTTGTAGTATATAAAACTAGTTTCTAAATCACCTTTATATCTAGCAAATATGTTACCCATCATTAATAATGCCCATTCATTGGTGGGATTCCATCTTAATGAGTCAATTAATGTATTAATTGCTTCATCTTGCTCTCCTAAATCAGAGTATATCTGACCTAATAGCCTGTGATATTCAGAAACGCTAGGGTAATCTGAAACTAATTCTTTAGCTAAATTTAATGCATCATCAAATTTCTTATTTTCACAAAGATTCAATAGTAAAGTGAATTTTTCACTCTCAATTTCAACCTTCTCAAAATCCATCTCAATCTTCAAAAATTCACCTTCATCAGTTATGGTTGGAAATACAGAACCGATTTTATAAAATTCTTTAAGCTTATTGATTAATTGTTCCTTATCCTGATTAGGGTTAGAAAAAATTGTATTTGAAAAATCATCAACAGGAATAATAATTATCATTTAAGATGTGTGTATTTATTAATTACAAATTTAAAAAAATAAAGGTCTCAAGAGTTATTTATTGAATACTAAAGCACTGCACTTAAAAAAAATGGTTTGTCCGTCCTCAATTATCTGAACACCATCTTTTGTTAAATTCATCAATAGAAATTTGAGAATAGTCACTTTTGTTAATTCTATTAAAATGGATTAAACGTTCTGAGTCTGTCCGAGCAAAGTCAACATATTTCTCATATTCCCAACCTAATACATTTGATTTCTCAAATTCAGATAGCTCTAACAATTCCCAATAGTCGTATCTAACATCCTTAATAAACTTTATATATTTTGGCTGAATTATTTCTTGCTTTAAACTAAAATGGAATTCTGAACCATAAAGAGCTTTAGGTTCACTAATAGGTGTTTCAACAAAACTTTTTGCATCAACCTCATATAATGTCCATTCTTTTAATCCCTTTAAATTGAATGCAACATTAATTTCTTGAGTTAAAGTTGTAAAAAGGAAAATATAACCTTCTTCATTTTTCGATATACCATTGTTTGCTATCAATTCTCTATTTAATATATCTGAAACGTAATAATACTTCATTGTTCTTAAACTTTAATTATTTGGTTTGCATAATTACGAAATCAATCAACTATTAACAATGATAATTTGTTATAATTGGGAAATAAATTATAGACTAATAATACTTAATAGTTCACGATACTGAATGAGAAATAAGATGTTATGATTAAAAACTTAAATTCTAATGAATATTATAACCACGCTACTTTTTTTACCATAGGAGCTATTGATAACCGATCTTTGAGTGTATCAATTACTAAATTTTCTAGTTCGTCACCAAAATCCTCGGTAGTAATTAAGCAATCGTGTAAGGTGAATATTGGTGCTTGACTGTAATACTTTTTATTAAATTCTCTGGCTACTACATCCAATACGTAATGAGACTCTATTTGAAGTAACATATGGGATAACTTTTTATTACCATGCGTATCTTTAAAGTTATTAATAATATTCAAAAGGCTAGGGAATTTATTTTTAAAGATATTTCTGAAACCAAGATATTTTTCTGAATTAGATTCAGCATTAATCATAGCAATAATATATTTTTTAGCTATTTCACGTATCTGTCCATAGTCATCGACAAAATCATCATCCTTATTTACTTCATTTCGATACATAACACTTAATGAATCAACATCAAATTCTTTCCTAATATCATCAATAAATGAGTCATAAAATTGTCCACTAATCGTCAATTCTCTAACAAGCTCTATCTCAATAATAGAAAGCGATTCAAGAGTTTTGTAAAACATATGTACTAGAAGATTATTATTAATTAAATAATTACTAACATTATCACTAACTAACATACTTAAGAAATAAAATATAGAATTAGATAAATCTACTTCAACTAAACTCTTATTGTTATAAGAAATAAACTCTCTATATACTTTAGGTAACATTGTTATATTTGAGTGTATTCTTGAATCTGTTTCTTCAGTATAGTATAACTTATAAATGTGATTATTTAAGTCAACTATTTTAAATATCTCATTCAAATATTTACCATAGTCATTATGTCCTTTCCATCTTAAATTGCAGAGTTTAACTGCTTCATCAAAATTTATTTTTAAGTTCTGCTTTTCAAAGTACTTAAATAAAAACCTGTATTTACCACTTTTTAATATGGGAGGTGTAACACTTCTGTACTTAAGTATTTTATTAATAAACTTAACATCATCTATTTTTTTAAAATTCAATTCTTTTATCATAAACGCGGGGTTCATCCTATAAGAATATGAAGCCTTGCCTTTAGTGTATCTTTTACCGTAAAGAACACTTATATATTCAGTTACAAACTTTGTTCTAGAAACCTTTCTAGTATGTTCAACACAATCTGAAATTAAAAATTCAATATGTTTTTTATGCTTATTGTGTCTAACTAGTACATCTTTTTTGGAATGAATTGGAACATATATATCTTGTATTTTATCTAAATATCCTTTATCAGGGTTATAGTTCTCTATATAATAAGCTAAACCATTCAAAATATAATTTAGTGTATAATTTAGATAATCTATATCTAGCTCAAGTTCGTTGTTTGATATTATTTCATTAAAATCTAAATTACTTGGTATTGGCAGTATAAAATCTCTCATCCTAGGTATTTAAGTTCTAATTCACTTGCTATTTCATCTACTCTATCCATTCTAGCTGCTTCAGGTTTAATTGTTTCAATCCCTTTTCTAGTATCTTTTATAAACTTCTCATCACCTTGAAGTTTAAATATTTGTTTAAAACCACTAAATTTAAAATTAATCGCTAAAAAGAAAAATTGAACTTCAGGATTATAATGAATCCCAATTCTAGTAATATATTTTTTGATTAATTCAAGTCGTTTATTAAATGGCGCATTATATGACTCACTATTTCTAATATCTTTTATAAACTCTTTTACTAGTGTATCGGATTTTCTTTCGAAATCCAATTCATCAATGGCATTTTTTAAATTTAATTTTACATCCAATTCTTCAACTCGTAAATTTTGAGCTTCCTGAATTAGTCGTTTATCACCTTCAAAATCTAAAGCAAGTTTTATTGCGTTCTTAATTTTTCCATCTATTCTTAATAATTCACCTTTAAGTGATTCAATCTTATCCTTCAACATTATAATTTTCATTTCTTTCTCCTCATTAGATTTCTCTGCCCTTTCCTTCCTAATGTCTTTATCCCTTAATACTATATGCCAAACATATTGCTCTATAACATCTATATTAATTGACCTGTTACCACAATTAAGTTTTTTGTAACGTTTTGAGCTACAGAGATAGTAATTGTCTTTTTTATTGGTTCTTGTTCTACCATACATATTTCTACCACAAACTCCACATTCCAAAACTCCTTTTAGTAAATATTTATGACTAACCTTTTTACCTGAATTATTCCTGTTTTTTTTAAGATTTTCATTAACTGTCTGCCAATAATCAGGTTCTATTATTATAGGGCTATCATATTGTTTACCTCCAAAATTTCTAACACCCTTGTAAATCGTATTTTTTATAATACCTCTCACGCTATTACCTGACCAAGTAATATCTGTTTTTTTTGTTGTTGTAATTTCTCCTGTATACTTATTTTTAGTTTTGATGACTCCTTTACCAATTTTATTGTATCTAGTTAGAACTCCTTCTGCTGAAAGATTTTCAGCTATTTTATTCATCCCTATCCCATTTAAGCTATCAGAATAAACCCTTTTTACAATTTTAGCTTCTTCTTCATCTATTACTAAATAACCGTTTTCATCCTTTGCATATCCATAAGGATAAATACTTGAGTGTGCTTTTCCTTCTTTTGCATTTCTATGTAGAACAGATTTGACCTTCCTTGTTGTTAACTTAACATAATATTGGTTCATAATAGACACAATATCACCCAGCATTTCACTTTGGTCGTCCTCTAAATCAACAAATCCATTATAGGTATATAGTTTTATACCATTCTCTCTTAATATCTTTTTTATAACAAATCGCACCTGTGGATTTCTCTCAATTCTTGATTGGTCATAGGCATACACAGAGGTTATCAATCCATCCTGTATATCATCAATCAGTTTAGAAAATTCTGGTCTGTCATTAATGTTTTCGAGTGTTCCTGAATAACCTTCATCTATGAAAAATTTGTATTCAAGTCCTAATTCCTTGGCTTTCTGAATACCCAGTTCCTTTTGGTCATTTATGGAGCGATCTTTCCCCTCTTCTTTTTCTTTTGAAATTCTACAGTAGATACCTAGCATATATAATATATTTTAAATTATATATTAAGGCTTGTATATTATTATTCAGACTCCAGAAGATTAACCCAATTATCACATTTCTCCAATTCTAACTGTAAAGAGTCAGATTTCTTGCTTAAGTAATTAATTTGAATTAATAATTCATTATTTTCTAATAACAAACTATCACACTTCTCATCATTTTTTGAATAACAGGAAGTTAATATGTACGATATAGAAATAACTATTAAATAATTTTTCATCCTTAATATTTGTCAAATATATTAATTAATCTTAGATTTGTACACATCATATTGTGTAACCTTTGAAATTGTGTGATGTGGACTTCTAAAAGGCCGTTGAGCCATTAATCCCGTGTTTTCTTTAACACGACCAACTACGGAATGAATTTTTGTTGTTTCCAAAGCCTCACTCAATGTCATTGGAGGAAGTATACTTGGTAACCGTTTGGCAAGCATGGTTTTACCAGCGCCTGGAGGACCTATTAAAATAATATTATGACCACCAGCTGCGGCAATTTCCATACAACGCTTGATGCCTTCTTGACCTTTTACATCTGCAAAATCGAATTCTGGGAAATTGAGACTTTTATTGAATTCTTCCTTCACATCAATTATGGTTTGTTCTAATGCTTCGCCTTTATCAAAATAGTCTATAACTTGTGTAATGGTGTCAACGCCATAAACGTTCAGCCCAGAAACAATGGCAGCCTCTTTGGCATTTTGTTTGGGAAGAATAAAACCTTTAAAACCTTCTTCTTGTGCTTTTATGGCAATTGGTAAAGCGCCTTTTATGGGTTGTAAGGTACCATCTAAAGATAATTCGCCCATAATGACATAATCTTCTAAATGATCTGCTTTAATCTGATTGGTTGCTGCCAAAATACCCATGGCAAGGGTTAAATCGTAAGCACTTCCCTCCTTTCGTAAATCGGCTGGCGACATATTTATAATGATTTTTTTACCCGGAATTTTGTAGCCATTATTTTGAAGTGCAGCTGCAATTCTGAAATTACTTTCTTTAATGGCATTATCAGGTAATCCTACTAAATGATAACCGACGCCTTTGTCTACGTTAACTTCTACTGATATAAATACTATTGTGATAAAAGTGTTTTTGTCAGTGATGATAAGGGTTAAGAAGAAATGTTAAAGTTTTAATTATTTAATCACTTTACCGAAATCATTAATACTATCACCTTCATAAAGACTTATAAGCCTATCGGCTTTATAAAGTTCATTCTTTAAACTATCAACTAATTTATTATTAACTGGTGATTGATTAACCACTTTCACTTCATAGGGTTGATTTGGTTGTGTGGGTTGATTTAAGATATTCCATATTGAAAATATAATACTTATTACCATTGTGGCAATAGCAATCAAGATTGAAATATTAGCTTTTGATATGGCTTCTTTTGAACTTTTTCGAGCTTCAACCAATTCTAAATAATCAATATATTTTTTAGATGCATCACCATTTATAAATGCTTTTTCCCTTAAAACTTTACTATAAATAATATTAGAATCATTTGGTTTCAGTAATTCAATTTTATTATTATGTTTAGCTATTATATATTGAACCGAATAATAAATTGTGGTGTTTAGTTGATTTTCATTATGAGTATCAACTGTTGAAAAATTTTGAATATACCATTGTACAAAAGTACATTCAGCATATTTATTAAACTTATTACCAAGTCTTTTTTCTAATTCATCAATTAATTCTTGATATGTAATTCCATTGGCTTCATTTTCAAGTCCAATTTCCATTGCTGTTATATACCTATTCTTAATTATATCACTCATAAAATAAAGGTACAAAAAAACCCACCTTTAAATAAGATGGGTTATTAATAGTAATTAACATTAAGTTTAAAATGTTGCAGTTGTTTCAATTGTTGATACTCTATTTGAAACGCTTGAAATTTCTTCAACACTAACAACTGGTGCTGGTATTGCAGCATAAGCTTGAGCCATCATATCATAATCAATAATTGCTGATGTTGATGGTGCTGATGTTGAACCAAGAATACCACCAGAAGCGAATTTAACCCCACCACCAGCTTGATTAATGGCTGATAATAATGGTGCATACATTCTAGTTGATTTGGTATTAATAACCGCTTCACCACCTTCTAATTCACCATATGGTGTTGGAATACCACCTTCAGCGTGTGAAGCACCATTTAAAATACCACCTCTAGCTAATTTAGGTGTTGTTGCTTTACTTCTTTCTGGTGGTTTTGCTGATAAAATCTTTGCAATACTTATACCACCAGCAACCGCAACTAATGCACCAGTTGCAATACCTATAATACCACCTTCAGCTAATGCTTTAGTAACACCTTGTGCTGTGTTGATGATACTTGCAGCAACAGCAGCAGCTTTACCAGCGGCTGATTCTTTACCTAATAAATCAGCAATACCATTAAATACAGTACCAGCAACATTTAATTTTGCTTGTCCTTTTTCCTTATCAAGTTCTTTATCATATTCATCATACTTTGCTTTAATAAGAGTTGTATCAGCACCAGTTGCTTCAGCACTTTTTAATTCAGCATCCCTTAATTTATCAAGTTGTTGTTGTTTTTTATCAAATTCATCTTTGTTAAGAAGCTGGTCAAGAATAAATTTATTCTCTAAATCTTCAGCTTGTTTTTCTTTTGAAGCTTCTTCACGTTCAAGTTCAGCTTCTTCATTTGCAAGTCTATTTTCTTCATTGATTTCATTGATTGCTTCATTATATTCAGTTTGTGAAATAACACCTTCATCAAATTGTGCTTTGGCAAATTCCCTTCTTTTTTCAGCAATATTATCTAATCGTTCTTGTTCAAGTCTTAATGCTTCATCATTGAAATAGATATCATTATCTAATTTTGATTGATTATTTTGAATATAGTTTTCTAATTCCCTAGCAGCATTATCAATTGTTAGTTCAGCATTTTGTTGTGCTAAATCATTTTTAATTTTTAAATATTCAGCATCATATTCAGTTTGGGTAATATTTCTATTTTTAAGATTTGCATCAAGAATTGCAATTTCTTTTTCAGCAACTTGTTTTGCTATTTCAAGACCTTCTTCAAGTGTTTTTGCCCTTCTACCTTGTTGTTCAACAAATAATGCAAGTTCAGCTTCTTGTTGTGCAATGGCTTTATCAGCAAATTCTTTTGCCTTATCAGCAGCTTCTTTTTGAAGTGAAACTCTATTTACAAGTTGTTCTGATTCTTGACCAGTTAAACGTTCTTGAATATCAGCAATGGTTGTTAGTGCTTCAGCTTGACCATCTAAGGCTTCTTTTGATTCACCTTCTGCTTGTATTCTTAAATTTGCAACAACCAATGCTTGTTGTGCAATTGCCATTTCATCAGCTAGTTGTTGTTTAAGAACAGTGCTTAAATCTTCATTTGCTTGAATTCTTTCAGCAATTGTAAGGTTTTCATTATCTCTAATTTGTCTTAACTTTTCAGCATCCTTTTGATATTCCAGTTGAATCTTTTGTGATTGTCTTTGTGCTACGGTTAATTTAGCTTCAGCATCAGCAAGTTCTTTTGAAACCTTTGCACCTTCTTGTACTTCTTTATTGAAGTTTCTCATTGATGCAGCTTGTTCATCAAAACCAAAATATTTTAGTGTTGATGCTAATCCATCAATGGTTTTATAGATACCCTTTTCAACTGCTTCAAACCCCTTTACAAGTCCATCAATTAAGAATTTACCTAGTGGTTCAAGTACTTTCATTAAACCATTGGTGATACCTTGAAATGCACTAAAAGCTTTTTTGATTTTGTTGGTTGAATCTTCACTTCTGTCCATTGCACTTTTAACCAATGCGAATGCACCAGCAAGTACTGCTAATAATGCACCAACTGGTGTTGCAATGAATGCTAGTGCTGATTTAGTTGCAGCACCAAAACCTTTAACAACCCCAAATAAACCACCAGTCATTTTATCAAATGCATCTGGATAATTACCAATGTTTTGTTTTTGTTTTTCTAATTCTGAAGAATTTTTATTAATAAATTCATTATTAGCATCAAGTGATTTATTAATTTCATCAAGTGACTTTTTACCACTTTTAGTTGAAACATCCAGTTGATTTCTAATTTGAATTAGTTCAGCATTATTTTTTTTAGCTTCATCAACTGATTTGACTTCTTTATTTAATGCACTGGTTAATTTTTCATTTGCACCAGTGGTTGCTTGAAGTACTTTTATTTGTGAAGTATATTCAGATTTTAATGATTTAAGTTTTGCTTCATTTTCAACAAATGATTGTGATGAAGTATCACCAGCTTTTTTTAAATCCTTTTGTGTTTGTGTTAATTCATCAATCGATTTTTTTGTTGATTGAAGTTCACTTAATAGCTTTTTATTATCGATAGATAATTCTGCGATGCGAATAGTTTGCATTGTTTAAACATAGATTTGGGTATTGTGGTTAATTGCTTAACCTTATTAGAATATGAAGGTGTTAAAGTTTTCTGTAATGGTGTTGGTTATCAGTCTAACGTTGTAATAACCAGTTCCAATATTCATTGAAACATCTTCAAGTGTATGTGTTACACCAGCTGATAATTCAGTTAATGTAATCGTTGTTGGTGAACCAATATTTGAATTAGTTCCATATGATTTACCTTGTATAAGTAAAGTACCAGAAGTTGGTGTGAAGTTTGAAAACTTATAATCAACATTCCTATAAATTGGAACACCATTATCAACCTCACTTGAACTTTCAATTGTGATATAAATACTCGGTACTGGCTCTGGTGGCTCAGCACAAACAAAATTAACTTCTTCTATATTTGAATATAAATTTGTTAATGGGTCAAATACTTGAACCGAATACCAACCACAATAATTAGTTTGTGAATATTGAATTGAATAATTATAAATTGTATTGGTTGTATTAACTACATCCGTAAATTCAAAACCAGTTGGTGAACCACCTTCACCATCAAGTTTAATTATTTTTATATAAGCTTGAACTGGTTGATAACCAATAAATTCATAATCGGTTGTTAACCCTTGTGAAAAATTGAAACTTGTAATGTAATATGGTTCAACATTTGTGATAATAATTGAAGCTTCATCTGGTATATCAACAAAATCATTATCAACAAAAATGTCATTAATTTGAGTTAATTCAGCTGTTGATTTTAATCCATTGGTCTTAACATTATTTAGATAATAATATTGACCAGTTTGTGATAAGTAATATAATTTGAATAAATCAAGATTATGTATATCAATATCTGTAAGATTAACATCAACTGAAATTGTTTTATAATCGTTTAATATATTTTGAAGTCTAACATATTTATCATTTAAATATTCATTCCAAGTGCAACCAGATGTTGTTGGTATGGTATCTAAATCATTAATAACTGTATATGTATCACCACTTGAAGTTGTATTTCTTATTTCAAAATCTTTACCGCTTCTATCAAGTTTAAATAAGCAAGAATTGGTTTTTTTAGGCTTTAAAACTTGAACATCTTCTTCTTCTTTATATTCAAATAATGGTACATTAAATGACTGTGTGAAATCAACTAAACTGTAAAGTGTGTTATCACTATTAAAATCAAAAATTGATTTATATAATGTTTTAGTTATATCTAGTGTTTCATTATTTACATATAAAACACCATCACCATCAGTATTATCTTTATCTGAGTAATTGAAGGTGTAAATATTTTTTGGGTGTAGTTGGTATTGTATTTTTCAAACTTAATTTCATTTAATTTATAAGTCCAATCAACAATTCCATATTTACCAACTAGAATATCTTCTAAATATGCAAATTCAATATTATTTTCTTCAAGTCTGATAATTAAACCGTATCTGTTTAGAACATCTTTAAGAAAATCAACTTGTGATATTTTAGGTAAACATCTTGCAAAGTCAATAGTAGAACCAACAATACCTTCACCCATTGAAAACACTTCATTTTCAAATTCTTCATTGGTAAATATATCACCAGAATATGTATAACCAGCTTCTTCAATAATTGCTATTAGAATAGTTTTAACAAATAACATTGGCATTAATTCTGATGCTGTTATTTTAGCTCTATCTTCAATGACATTAGGTATAAATGTTTTATCTTTTACATAGTTTGCAAAAGGATAAATAAATCCTTCAGTGGTTGATAATGAAGCTACAACTGAAGATGAATTTCTTGAATGATTTAATAATATAACACTTCTTAAATCATTCAAATTTAAACCACCTATTTTTTCAGATAAATCAATAATACCATCAAATAAAACAATACTAAATTCTTTTGATGTTGTTTCAGTGATTTGTAAATACCCATTATTTATTAATGGTAAATTATTCGATATATATTTACATCTTACTTTTTCATAAGGTTTTCTTGAAATGTTACCAATTATACCTAAATAATTAAAGATTCTTTTATTATTTAATGTTGCTGGTATTTTAACTGTATTTGAATATGTTGAATTTCTAGTGCTTATATCTGAAATATCATTAACCTTCATATTAAGATTGATGTTATCTTCTGGGTATAAATCTAAATCTTCACCATTTACTATAATTCTATTCATTATAATGTTTGTGTATTTAAAGCTGGTAATTCAATTTTTACCTTTATTTCATTTAATGATTTCTTATTAAAGATTTCATATTTACCATTTAACAGTACATTAATCCAAGTACCATTGTTAAAAGGAATTTGTGAAGAATATAATTGTACACTAGGTGAAGTAAATAGTGATTTTAAAATCTCTCTTTCATTTTCATCAACCCTAGTTTTTAATTCTAATTTTTTAACAGCTTCATAACCAATTGTGGTTATATTATTTTGTAGTCCTTCACCAACATTTTTAAATGGGTTTGTGGTAATATCTTTAAGTGTCTTACCACTTACATCTTCTTTTGAAAATTCATCAAATAACCAGTAAGAATACCCACCATTTTGATTAAACCATTTCAAGTAATAACCACATTTATTAACTATCTTCTTTAAATGTAAGTTAGTTCTGAATGTGCTGTTTTGTGATATCTCAATTAAGTTGGTTGTGGTTGATAATGGGAAAAAATTTGTACTAGTCCAATTACTAACAGCTTTATCAACATAGATACGGTGTGTATTGGTATCACCACTATTTGAAAATGATTCTGTTATATTGCTTCCAACATTTTTTACATTGATAGTATCACCAGCTGTTACCCTTTGTAATTCAAATGAAAATGGAAATCCTTGTGCATACGTTAAATGATAATCTAAACCATTTGTTGAATGATTTAATAATTGATAAGGGTTACTAAATAATGGTTCACCAACTTGTTTTACTGATTTATCAAACTCATAAGTTAATTCAGTTGTTGCACCAGAAGATGTTGAACCACTCACAACATTAAAATCTGTAATATTTATTGTTTGTTCTAAATAATTGTTTGTGATTTCTTGATTCCATTCATATGGAATATCATTTATATCATCAAACCCATTAACCGTTAATCTTGATTTAACAATATCTTTTAAATTGAAAATATACCTTCCATTTGTATTTGGATAAATCACAAAAGGTTTTGGAAATAATTCAGATGGTTCAACATTTATATTTGCTTTTGTTAATCCAGATAATGATGATGTAAATGATATATAACTATCATTAAAAGCTGGGTAAATTCCTTGTGGGGATTGTGTTATTGTTATTGCCATTTCTTAAATGTTTTTTGTTAGTAATTTTAGTTGTGTTTCAAGTTGGTTTACGAAAAAACCAACATTGAATTCTGATACTTTATTTATTATTGAATCAATACGTTCTGGTGTTATAACCATTTCATAAACTTTTAAATGTTTTGATTCATCAGTTCCTTTTTTAGCAATTGATTTTGCAATTGCCCAAGCTAAACCAGTACTTGTTGCATTCTTACCAATCGGTGTTATACCCTTCTTTTCAATCCATTCTTTAATTGCTTGTACTGGTGGCATTTTACCAGCCTTGCGACCACTTAAATATGGTACACCTTCAATAATTGCTTTATTGGTTGAATAGGTAGCTTTTAAGCCTTCTTCAAACTTACCAGATGTTCTTTTACCACTTTTATCATATAATTCAATTATATCATCTAAAATGGCTTGAATTTCATCTTCAATTATTTGTTGTTGTGTTTGATTACTCATTGATTGAAAAGGTTATTACAACACCATCAGCATTAAAATCAAATGCATTAATTATTTCAACAGAACGCCACAATTCAATACCATAATTACCATCACATTGAATTGATGATTTTATGTTTAATAGGGTTGAATTGATTATTGGTTTGATGTAAGTTTGATATCTATAATCATAATCTTCTTCATCAATATCTGATGATACCAGAACCATAAATGAACCAGCATAATTAGTTTCAATTACGTTATTGAATTCATCATAAGCTTCAGTAATTTGAACTGGGTCTAAAAATACAAGTGGTGTTGAATCACCAACTTGTTGTTCACCATCATATAAGTTTGCGAAATCCCTTCTAGCATAAGTGAAATTCCAGTTATTTGTTGCTGATATAGTTTTTAATAGTTCGTACATTTTTAATTAGTTTTAATCTCTTTTATCTGATTCATTTCATAGCTTAAATCAGATTGTGTTTTATTTATCAGAAGCTTCATAAATACATCTGAATAAGGTAGTTCCATTATTGCATTCCATTTAAGAATATCACCATCACTTAATGAATCAAGTGTGTTATAAATACCAAATTTTTGAAGTCTTTCAGAACCATTAACGGCTTCCCATTTGAAGTTTACGTGGTCACTAACTAATGATGAAGCTTCAGCTTTATTTATCTGAATTATTTGTTCTTTAATGCTATTCATCAAACCAAAGAATTCGACTATTTTAATCTTCATTACTTCCTTTGGTTTTAAACCTTGAACCTTTGATATAATATCAAGAATTTCTTCATCTGAATTACTCATTAAATGCTCTTTAATGAATTCAACATCTTTTAATTTAAGATGAAATATTTCATTCTTTGTTTGAATCGGTTGAACGTGTTTAAGTATTTCAACATAATCAGTTATTAGTTCTGGTGATTGTTTAAAGAATTCACCCAATTCAAAGTTTTTTATTTCAGTTAATGCGTTCATTTTAACTTACCCATCTTAAATTATTATAGTTATTAGATGATTTAGATAACCTAGTCATAAAGAAGTATCTAGCACCATCAATTCCGTGATTATAATCATCAATTGGAATACCTAATGATTCATCACTTTTATCTTTTTGATAGCAGTAATTTGAAAATTCTTGAATAAGATTTTTACCTATTACCACAAGTTCAAATTCTTGCATAATTGCAATACCACTTTGAATTGAACCTTTACCCTTACTTACACCCATTACTGGGATACCATAGGTTCTTAATTCCGCAATTGTTTTTGGTTCAGATGAATCACAAATGATAATTCCATTCTTTAATTCATCATCATTTAAAATGTGTTTAGCAATAGCTGAATTAAGAAGTCCTTTTTGTATAAAGATTCAACCAGTATTATTTTATCTTCATATTTGTAAATCTTTATAATTGCAGTTGGGTCATTTGAAAATCCAAAATCTAAACCAGCACCTAAATATTTTGCACCATCTGGTAATTCTTGTGCTTCAATCCAATTTTCAAAAATTAAACCATCGGCAATACCTAGTTCACCTAAACCGTAAACCTTCCATTTATTCAACCAAAACTTTGAACCAGTTTCTTCAGCTTTTTTCTTAAATCTTAATATTGAATTTATTTCACCTTTTGGTAAATATTCATTATCCAAAAATGTTACACTGATATAATCAACATCATCAGAACCAATAAAATGTTCGTGCGCCCAAAATTTTCTTCTAGGGTTATAATCTATAATTGTGAATTCTGATGTTCTACCTTGAAGTGCTAAAAATGTATCTAATTTGATATTATCAGCTTCATTTACATACAAGTGTGTACGTCTTGAACCTAATCTTGAAGCTTCACCATCAACTGAAAAGAATTCAATTTGATTAGTTCCACATTTAAATGTTCTATCTGTTTGATTTATTTTGAATTTGGTTTTAACCTTCATTGCTAGAAGCAATTCTTCAAAATCTTTTAATGCACCAGATTTTAGATTTGGTAATGATTCAGCTACAATTGAAAGTGTTAAATTATCTCTTTTACTTAATGCTAGAAGTATAAATATTTGAAGAATTGCAATAGTTTTACCAGCACCTTGACCACCAGAAACAACCCTTAAAGGTTTTTTAAGGCTACCAATTTTATTGAATGTTTTTGTAAATTGAAATTTCTTCACTATTAATTATCATCTTCTTCACTTTTCGTTATTTTTTCAAATTCAACTTCTTCAAATTCTACTTCTTCAAATTCTACTTCTTCAACTGGTTTACCATCACCAATTAAACCCTTAATAATATTTTCAGTTTCAGCATTTCCAGCACTAATTTGAATGACTGGGTTATGATTTATATCAACTTGTTGCCTTAATTGTAAATCAGTATTTTTTCTTTCAAGAATCCATAAATTAGGGTATGCATTCTTTGTTTCATTATCTAAAGCATTCTTTGTTAGATTCATTTTTTGTTTGATTCTACCAACTCTTAATGCTGATATAAATTCTTCTTTTTCATCTTCAGTTAAAGATTGGTTTGAAGAAATGCTTCTAGGATTAGCTTGATTTGGTGATTTAAGGAATTCAAAATATGACATCGATATTCTATCTTTTTTAGATAATTCAGAATTAACTAAATAGAATAAATCATTATCTGATAACAGAACTGTATTTTCATCTTCAAGCATTTCAACCATTTTTGTTAAAAATATCTTTGCTTTATTTACTTTTTTTGTCATTGTCTATTACTCTTTGAAATAAAGAAATGCTTCTTCATTTCTTCTTCTTTTTAATCCTTTTAGAATTTTACCATCGGCTTTATTCCATCTTGAAAATTGATATTTTATATCTTCATCTTCTGGATTATTATTTATTCTTTTTAATAGTGTTGAATCTTCAAATGCACCCAAACCAATGTTATAAACAAATGAAATAATTGCATCAAATTGATTTTGATTTAAATCAACTTCAACTAAATCATTTACACCTTCTTCAAACTTCTTCACAGTCGATTTAAGAAGGGTTTCAGCTTGTTTGATGGTAATAGGTGAATCACTTAATTTAACCTTTGTACCATCTTCATAATATGTATTACCAAATCCGATTGTTGGAATTTCAGAAGGACATAAATAAGGGTGATTTCTGAATGATTCATATTTCTTAATAAGGTTTAAACCTTCAATTGAAGTTTTCATATTAATAACCGATATCAAGAATAATTTCAGCATCCAAATCAATGCTTACACCACTTATTAATTCTGCATATACATCACCATTTGTTTCAAATTCAAGAATACCATAATATGAAGTATAACTTCTTCTTTTTGTATCTGGTCTAAATCCACTTGAAAGAGTACCTAATTTAGTTCTACCATTTGTTGATGCTATTAATGCACCAATAAATACTAATCTTCCATTTATTAATTTATATTTTATTGAACCAGACGATGAAACACCACCAGCAATTGTGAATGTTTGCCAAGCTGATATATCTTCTTGTAAATAGGTTGAAGAATCAACTGAACCATCAGCTTTAAGGAATTGTGAAGATGTACCACCATCTTTAATAAATGAATTAGCTGTTGCGTTTCCATTTACATTTAAAGTACCACCAACATTTAAAACACCTCCATTTGGTGAAATATTAATAGGTCTACCAGAACCACCACTATTTCTAATATTTAATTCGTTACTGTTATCCATCCATATAAATGAACTTTGACCAGTAGCATCACTAGTTAGTTGAACTCCACCTTGTGAACCCCAAGAATCTGAATCTGATATTACTTTTATACCTCTGGTAAAGGTTTTTAAACCACCAATATTTTCAGTAACATTACCACTACTTCTTACAAAATCAGTTGAATTTAAACCATCCAATAAATCAGCATCTAAACCACTTCCAGAACCATCATTTGCTGAATGCCAAATATTATTACCATCAATTTTAAAAGTTCCATCACTACTTAATTGTAATTGTTTAGAACTATTAGTATCACCATTAGGTCTAATAAATATATTCTTAACACCACCACCTAAATAGTTATTTGAAATAACAACTGAAGCACCAGTATCTCTAATTTTAGTTGCTTTAACATAAAAATCAGAATCAACTGTCATAGGTTGATTAAAGGTTTTATTACCCGTTATAGTTTGGGTTACAACACCAGTACTTCTTACAAAATCCGAAGAATTTAAATTATCAAGTGTTTCAGCATCTACATCAGTTAATGATGAACCGTCACCAATAAATTTATTAGCAGTTAAATTACCAGTCGTTCTATCTAAAGTAAGTCTAACTGTATAATTATCATAAATTCTAAAAGTGTTTGTATTAGTTAAATTCAAGGCTGTTATTAACCCAGTTTGATATAATTGCGAATCATTATTATCACCAAATCTTATTGAAGTACCATTATTAAATTGTACCGCACCACTTGTTTTTATAGTATTAACATCACTTCTTAAAAACTGTGTTGAATTTAAATTATCAAGTGTTTCAGCATCAATATCTGTTAATGCAGAACCATCACCATTTGGTAATAAATATCTACCATCTAAATCTTCAGTTAAATCACTTAAACCGTTTCTACCTAATGTTAACACACCATTTGAGGTATTAAAATCAATTGAATTAACGTAATTATTGGTATCAGTGTTTACAACAGTTTCAGTTGCTGTTGCAATTGCTGTTATATGACCAAAATCATCAATTTCAATATCTTGAATATATGTACGTCCAGAATTATTTGATGATACTTCTGTTGATGTATCTTTATGTGAAAAAATAGTACCAGTTAAACCTAAACCAGCACCAGCTGTATAAGTTGTATCAGTGTTTACAATAGTTTCAGTTGCTGATGAAATATCAACAACGTGACCAAATTCATCAATTTTAAGGTTTTGAATATATGTACGTCCAGAATTGGTTGATGTTACTTCATCAGATGTATCTTTATGCGAAAAAACAGTACCAGTTAAATCTAATCCAGCACCAGCTGTATATGTTGTATTAGTGAAACCAGTTATATAACCAACATCATTAACTAATTCTGATACATTATCACCAGATTCAATATAAGATGAAGGTATTGACGTTAAATAACCTTCAGTTGAATGATTACCCCAACCATAAGCTGTATTCCAATTAGTTGAATTATCAGTAAAATCAGTTATATCACCAATTACGTGTGTATGTGGTGCTGGTGTAAATGTTGTTGGTTTATTATCTAAATCATCATAATCATTTGAAAATCCAACATCACTTATATCAACTTCATCAGCTTTTAAATCTAATGCTGATTGTAAACCACTAATATTAGATATACCAAACTAACGGTTGATAAAACAACATTTGATGAATCTCTTAATTGAAGTGATGAACCAGTTAAATTAAGATTATTACCAATATTTGTAAGAAATGCTGATACTGGAATTGATGAAAGAATTTCACCAGCATCATTACGCATTACAATTGTTTGAGTACTAGCTGAATATTCAAGTGTTGTACCTTCATTATTCAAAAACCCAACATTAAGTGTATCAAGTATATTACCATCTTCATCTAATAATGAAATTGTTGAACCACTAGGATTTGCTGATAATTGTGAACCAGTTTCACTTCTTGTTGTGTAATTAACATCATTTGTAAAATCTGATACATTAGTTGGAAAATCTGTAATATCAGATACTGTATGTGAATGACCTAATAATGAATACCTACCATCTAAACCCTCAGTAAGAGTATCACCAGATAACCTAGTTAACTTTAAAATACCATCAGTGGTACTAAATGACATTTCGTCAACATAATCATCAGTATTACCAGTTTCAGTATATCCAGTTATATAACCAGCATCATTAACTAATTCTGATACATTATCACCAGATGTTATATACCCTTGTGTTGCGTGATTTCCCCAACCATAAGCTGTATTCCAGTTTGTTGAATTATCAGTAAACCCATAATCAACCATTAATGAAGTTGGTGTAAAATGTGATAAATCAGATATTTGACTTTCAGTGATTGAAATACTTGCTTCAGTAAAATGAATTGAACTATCAGCAATATGTGAATCAATTTTACCATCAATAAAATCTAATTCACCATATATATCTGAAATACCATCTAAATCTGATACCGAATGAGTATGACCAGTTAATGAATATCTACCATCTAAATTAACATCATATGTATTACCAGATAAGCTTGTAAATTCTAATACACCATTAGAAAATGTTGCACCAGTTGTAAAATCATTTTCATCAATACCATCAACAGTTAAATCAGTAAAATTAGCTTGAAGTGTACCACCATCTTGTTGAGTAAGTGTAATTGTTTTTTCTTCATCACCACTTACTTCAATATCTGTAATTGAATTATAATATGCGTTGTTCCAACTGTTAATTTGACCTTCACTAAAACCTAATTCAATTCTTGAATCATAAATAACATTTAATAAGGCTTCAATAGTATCAGCTTGTGTTGGATATACCACACCATCAATATTATATTGATTAAAATGCGTACTATTTTTTAGTTGACCTTTTGTATCATAAATATTATACATTCCAATTTCAACATCACCTTGTTTAAGTGGTTGGTAAATTCTAGGGTGTTTAATATTGTTTAACTCAAAAAATGTATCACCACTTGTTATAATTAACGCCATTTATTTAATTGTAGATTATATTTTTAAGGTGCTATTTCACCGTATTTATTGTTGTAGTAATTAAGCCTTTTTGATTGTTTTTTAATCAACGCATCTTGTTCTTCATTAACTAGTTTAAGTTTCTCATTTAAGTGTCTTAAATCATCTAATTCGGCACGTAAAACAGTCATTGAGGCATTAAATTCATCAGATATATCTGAAATCCTAGCTTTATATCTTAAATCCATATCATTTAATAGTTCTTGATATAAATCCATATTCTTTTGAAGATTATTCAGTGAATCACCTTGTAAATCCTTTTTACCTTTTTTAATTCCAAGCTTCATTGCAATTACATCTTTGTACCAAAGTGTAATACCACCAGCTGCGAACCCTAGAAATTTTAATATTTCAAACCAATTTTCATTCATTACTTTATCACTGTATAATTTTGTGAAAATGTATTTATTGAAGAATCATTTCCTTTGTTATATCTGGTAAAAGTTGTTGAATTGGCACGTAAATATTTATCAATCATCTTGAATTTGATTGAAGCATCAATTTGTGTTTGTTTGGTAATATCTTTTAAGAAATTTCTATCAACTGGTTGTGAATCATCAGTAAATTTTGATTGTGCACCAAACGGTGTTATGTTGGTGTTGATGATATACATATATCTAGCATAAGTTAAATCAGCAATAAGTGATTTTAAACCAGCTTGAATATAGTTTTGGTTGTTAATCGTGAATGTTGAACCACTCATTAAATCAGTATAACCAACATCATCTTTATTTTCAATTACATCAAATAAAAAATCACCCAAAATATCCATTAAATCAACCGATTGAGCCAATGAAATTGATTCATCAACCTTTGATGTATCTATCTTTTTAGAAATGTTTCTAAATGCTGCAAATTCTTGTGCTGTTATAAGGTTATTCATTTATGATTTGGGTATTAGTATCTTCTGTTGTTATTGGTTCTGATTGGTATGGTGAAATCACTTCTAATTCTGATTCAATTGGTTCATTCCAATTTGAAAGAAGTTTATTAAATGCTTCAGATAGCATATTTATATTTTTATACATATTTAAATTCATTTAGTTTACTATTTCTAATTAATCTCTTATAAATAGAAGAATGAATTAAATCAAGTTTTTTACAAGCTTCAGTTAAAGAATCATATATTAATCCAGTTTTAATGTGTACCACTGGTAAATTTTTTGAATTCTTATTTCCTTTATTCGCAATACTTAATTTTTTTCTTGTTTCTTCAGATTTCACTCTATTCAATTGAAATTTTCTAATTTTTTCTTTGGTTTCATCACTAACAACTACACCAATCTATTAGTACGAAGTGTTTCAAGTTGTTTTTTACTTTTTTTTTCTACCAGTCATATTTTTTTTAGCAGCTTTACCAATTCTGATTTTAGCATCTTCAGTATGATTATAATTACCAACACCACCTTTTACCAAATTATATGTAGTAGAATCTTGAACCCAAATTGGATTAACTAAACATTTTTCAGCTTCATAAGCATCTTCTATTGTTGAATAAAATTTAATTTTAAGTGTTGAAAAATTTTCTTTACCATATTTTTTAAATGCTCTTTTCAAAACAACGCCAGAACCCATATATCCATCATCTAAATCATCAGTTGAATGAACACCCACATAAACCTTATTATTTAGATTATTTACTGTTATATATGTATAATTATATTTTTTCATTAATCATTTAATCTTTGATTAGAATTATTAATTGGTTTACTTTCAAATGGTGAAACCACTTCTAATGTTTCATTTATTGGTTCATTCCAATTACTCAATAATTTATTAAATGCTTCAGATAGCATTGAACGTGATTCTTCTTGTGATTCCCACAATTGAAGGTTCATTTGTTTTAATAATTCACCAGAATTACCAAATAATGATGATTCTGATACATCGATTAATCCAAGTGGAACACCAAATGCTAATGCTATATTTTTTCTAGCTTGTGAATCAGAATATTCAAATAGTTTATCATTATATTTTGATGATAAATCTTCAAGGGTCATCTGATTTTTTAAATCATCTGATACATTACCAGCTTCTAGCAATAATACATTACCAGCGTTTTCAGCACCTTGTAATTCATCAAGTGTATTTGTGAATCTTCTTCTTTCATCAGCACTTGAAAATGGTTGAACAACCATTAATTTGGTGTTTAAAAACCCTTTTGATGCACCTCTACTTCTGAATGTTTGTGAATTAGCTTCAAGAAGTGCTTCTTGAAGTACTGGGTTAAGGTCTGGTAAAGAATAAATTGAATTTGAATCTTTTTGAATGTGTAGAATTTGACCTTTATAAGCCATTATTGAACCAGCTTTTTCAATTTGTGATTCAATAACATTGGTTAATGGGTTGAATCGGTCATAAACTCTAAATTTTGATTCATCAATTTTACCATTTGATTTATTCCAGTTATCATATACTAGATATTTTCCAGAATAACCTAAATCATCAGCTTTACCCACTCTTACAGAAGAAACTGGTAATACTTTTATTGATTTAATTTTTAGTTCAGCATTGTAACCAACGTGAATGAATAGATTGTTGTTTTTTGCATATTCTCGTGAGGCAATTCTTAATACTTCATTAAGTGTTTGACCATCACCATTAACAATTAATTTACCAGTTTTACCATAGCTTTTACCATAGATTGCTTTAGCTACTTTATCAACACATATTTTTGATGTAACTGATTGATTAATTAATAATTCAATAAGTGATGGAAATGCGTTATCACCACCCCAATTATAAACATCAGTACGTTTATCAAGCTTTACATCTAGTACATTATTTTTAAGTTCATTGAAATGTAATTTCATTATTATTTAGAAGTGTCTGAACCTTTTTTTACTAGTGGTTTTTCTAGTTGCACGTTTTTTAGTGCTTATTTTTTTATCCTTGCAACCAGCACAAGGTTTTTTTGAAGATTCCTTTACTATTTCTTCAATAATATCTTCTGATTTTTCATCAGTTGGTTCTGGTTCACCTTCTGGTTCATCAGCTTTTAATAATTCAGTATAATTTTCTGGATATTTTGAAAATAATTCTATTCTTGATGGTTTTTCATTTAGAAATTCTAATGCTAATTCATCAGTCATATTTGCATTGCTAATTGTTTGAGTACCACCCCATCTTATTTTGTAAATAACATTAGGTTTTTTAAGTTCAAATTGTGTTGTCATATATATTTGTTTTAAATATTGAAGCATTCTTTGAACATCACCAGAACAACTTAAACAAGCTGTAATACCAGTTCTTTGTTTATAGTCATTAGCTAATTGATGAATATGCTTCTTTAGTTCCCTTGCGGGTAATTGAAGTATCTCTATCATATTTTTATGAAATGAAATCAATAAAAGGGTGAATTGCTGTTACGCTATCACCCATTTATATTATTATTTTGTGAAGTATTATTTACTGATTAACCACCAGAACTAAATAAAGTGTCAAAAGTCGCTTTTGATGCACCATAATCCATTTCTAAAAATATATGATATGGGTATTGTTCAACAGTACCTTCAGCAGTTGCCAAAGTGAATAACATTGAACCACTATTTTCATTACTTGATTGTGTTAATTCCGATAATCTTAATCCATTTTGCCAACCATATACTTTAAAAGCATCATCATAATCAATTCCTTTGTATTTTGTTTCAACTACAACGATGAATAAACCACCTTTAAGTTCATTTGCTCTTTCAGCAGCTTCAGCAGTTGTTGTTGGAATTCTTCCTAAGAATGAATGTGTAAATCCATCAATATCTTCTGCATTTGGTGCGAATGTACTAGATGAACTCGCTAATTCTTTATACCAAGTTAATGATAAACCATCAGCTGTTGTTACTAAATCAGAAATTGTTGCACCACTAGCTGTTGAAGCACTTCTATTTATATCATCATAATTTATTAAAACCGCTTTACCACCAGCTAAACCTTTAATCGGCATATCGGCACAGTTGAATAAAATTGAATTTGTTAATTTGTTATTACAAGCCATTTGTATGTTTTGTTTTATATTTTGTTTTAATGCTGGGTGCTTTTATACACCCAGATTAAAGTTTTGTTATTATTTAATCAATTGCTTGATTATGCTGAAAGTGTAAATTCAATGATTTCATCAGCGTTTGCGATTACCACACCAGCTTTTGCTTTTACTCTTACCATTACTTTATCAGTAACTTTATCATAAAACACATCAGCAACTTGTGATTCATTTTCGATATCACTACCAACGATGAAGTTTGAAGAAACACTTGCAAACATTCTATCAGTACCGTTAAGACCTCTTACTTTCATAAGTTTACCAGCACCACCACCTATTTCATAGATTCCAGCTTTAGCATCTTCTGGGTTGTAGTGATATAAATTAGCTACTTTTAAAGCTGATATATATTTATCCCAAGTATCGTTTCCAACAAGTGTTACGTAGTTGTCATTATCTTTAACATCAACTGGTGCTGCAATTCTCATATCTTCAACCAAACCAATTACATTAGCTTTAGTAATAGAAGTTGCTTCAGAAGTGTTACCAGAAATTACATTAGAATCAGCATCAATTTTCTTGATGAAACCATCAAATAATTGGTAAGAACCAGTTGAAGTGTTACCTAACCAGTAAGTCATTTCTAATGCTTTAGCAATACTTGCCATTTTGGTGTTGATGATTTCTTCTTCAAAAGGTAAATCATCACCGTTATTACTACCAGGTGCTAATACAGTACTAGGTAATTTTGATTGTAAATCATCAGAACAAAACGATTCAAATACTGTGAAAGGTTTTACTGTTAAAGTGATTTCATTTATTACTGTGTCACCTTGTGGTGATACACAATTTCCAGCTTGAAGTGTTGCTTCACCAGAAATATGTGGTACAGTTGTAGAACCTTTTACACCAGCCATAAATAAGGCGAATTGCCCAGTTGAACCACCAGCGAAAAGGGTTTTAGTTAATGCTGCATTTTCTCTTGAAATGTAGTCGTTAAAATTTGTTACATCGTAAGCCATTTTTAATTAATATTTTTTTCTCTTTTACCTTCTTAACCTCTTAAATAGTTAGAAGATTTTTTGTTATTTGCGTTGGTAGTATTTTGAGCATTAACAATAGTTTCTTCACTACCAACTAATTTTTTTTAATGCTTTTATTTCACTCTTTAAAGTGTTATTCTCTTTATTTAATTCAGCACTTAATTTTGCTGTAATACTTGTTTCTAATTGTGCAATTAATGCTTCAATATCAATTTCAGTTTCAGCACTTGCTACAACTTCTTCTTCTTCAGTTTCACCTTCTTCTTCAGTTTCAACCTCTTCTTCAACTGGTTTAATTTCAATTAATTCACCAGCTTCAAATACCATTGTTGAACCATCCGGTAATATTCTTTCACCTTCAATTGGTTTACCATCGATATCAACCGCTTTATCACCAGCTTCTTCTTCAGTTCTTACTTTAGGTTCAGCATCTTCAGCTAAATCTTGAAAGTTAATTTCATCAGCATTTGCATCTTGAATTACCAATGCTTTTACTTCAGCATCTTCACCGAAAAATTCAGTCAATGCTTTTAGGAATAATTTTGTTTTACTCATTTCTTTTTGTTCTTTTTCTTCTTCAGAATTATAATATGCAACAGCTTTTAATGGAATTTCAATTTGCGTTGCAAGTCCTAAATCAATTGCTTCATCAGCTGATAAGAATGTTTCATTTTCTAAAAGGTTTCTGATTGCTTCTTCATCTACATTTGTATATGTTGAATAGAATTTTACAAAGTCATTTTCTAATGCTTTTAATTCTTTAGATACCGATTCAAGATATTTTGAACCACCAGTTACTTCAGCAAATGGAAAATGAACCATCAAACGGTTTTCACCTTCTTCAACAATTCTAACATCACCAGCCATAAAAATTGAAGCTGCGATTGAATAAGCTTTAGAAGCCTTTGTTGTTACTGGTATATTTAATTTTCTTAAATAATTGAAAATGCTCATTCCAGTATCAACACAACCACCAACTGAATCAATAATTACATCAACTTCTGATGCACTTTTGAAACTCTTAAATTGTCTTATAACATCCAGTAAATTGGTATCTTGACCAATTACACCGTTTATATAGATTGTTGCTTTACTCATTTATTAATTAGGGGTTTAAGTACCCCATATACTATTATATCAGCGTTTTAAGGTACCAATCAATAGTAAGTGACATTAGATTGTCATATAAATGAAAAAACCCCTAGAATTAGGGGTTTAAAGTGTATTTGAAACTGTTAAAGAAGTAAGTTAATAGGTTAAAATTGCATCAGAATAGGGTAAAATCAAATAAGGTTTAACAACCCATCCAGAATTACCATCACTTGAAGATGATTTTGGTAGTTTATCAAACCTTAAATTGGTTGGGTTAAGTGATTCAATATCATATAAGAAGGTTTTATCAATGTATTTTATCAGATAAAACCCTTTTATGGTTCTGTTGATGTTTAAAAATTCATCTTTCAACCTTGCAACTTCATTTGCAATTTCTGAAAACTTATGTAATTCCATTAATGCACCTTCTGGATAATCAGTTGAATTATTTTTTCTTGTTTTAGCTTCACACACACCATCAACCGTATATGTATAATCACTAATTGTATATGCTGAAAAAAAAGTAAAATCAAATGTTGAAAACGATTCATTATATACTTTGTTAATCGTTATTGGTTCATTCTGAATTATAAATTCATTGATGGTTTTTACTTCTGCGTTAATATGTTCATTAAAGTTCATAGTTTCTTTGTTTTATAATAAGTATCTAGAAATATTAGAAAGTACTAGAATTCCTTAATAAAATTTTTCATTAAGTAATTTTCTATTATTAAAACATCATCAAAATCAACTTTATCTTTAAAGATTAAAAGCATTTCTAATTTAAATATTGAACAAGGTGATAAACTTCTTTCATCTTGATATTCTTCTAATTCAATTGAAATATTCACTTTTTTAATGAACGTGAAATAAGAAGCTATATCAGCTTTTATTTCTTCTTCAATATCAGAATCTGATAAATTATTATTAAACCATTTAACACCCTTTAAATTGGCTGAAAATGATACTAGGTTATTCGTTAATTGTTGAACTTTCATTATTTAGCGTTTTTATTTAATTTCAATATTATTCTTTGAATGGTTCTAGCTGATAAATTATATTCTTTAGCTAGTGATTCATATCTAATTTTCTTTTTACCTTCCATTTTATAGAAGGAATCATAAATTGAAATGTGTTGTAAAACGGTTGAATCTAAGATGATTCTGTTTCTTATTAATTTTACTATGGTAGTAAGGTTATTTTTTTCATTTAGTAATTGGTAAATTGTCATTCTATTTTTTAAGTATTTTGTAAATCGTTTGTTCACTCTTAATTAGGTGAAAGGGTTGATAAACCTTAATTATGTTTTTAACTGATAATTCATCTTGATAATATTTTTGTTGAATGAATAATTCTGTTTCAGTTAAAAGTTGATTATGTTGATTCACATAATCCTTATTGATGATTGAAGATTCTAAATTAAATTCATCTTCAATTAAATCAGCTAATGTTATTTCATCACCATCTTCATTTGAAATGATGTTTTCCAATAAAGTATATTCTTTATTATTATTAGCTTCTATGAAGTCGATACAATGAAAATATAACCTCTTATAAGCAAACGTTTCAAAACGTCCTAAGGACGCTTCAAAACGCTTCTGAAGGTTATCTAATTGAATGAAACATTCATTGAATAAATCATTTCTATATTCCTTCGGAAACTTTGAAATGATTTTATGTATTAATGGGTAATAATTTTCTAATTGAATAGTTGACATTTTTCATTTGAAGTTTTACTTTTTTAGGTTGATAATGTTTTCACCTATTGTTATTAATTCTTCAATCAATTCTTCATTTGAAAAATTTATGATTGTAGATATTTGATATTTTACTTTAAAGTTTGAAATATCATTTAGTTCACTTGAAGTTAGATTTTCAATTCCTAATAATTTTATTTTCAAATTAGAATAACTATTAATTTGATTGAAGTAAGTTTTTAAATTTTCTAACTCTTTAATTGTGGTTGAAGTTTGTTTCATAATCTTGTTCTTTATTATAAGTATCAGAAACTTTTTGTAAAGTTCTATTTTTAGAAAAAAAATTGAAAATAATTTCACTTGAAGATTTATTCTTACTTAAAAATTAATTTGCTGGTTGAAGATTATTCTTAAATAATTAGGTACATCATCTACAGATTATATCATTATTACGTAATATTATTTATATAATAGTTTTAATAATTTTCTGATTTTAATTTTTAATAAAGGGAATCTAATAATGACATCATCTACAGATTATATCACCACATCATCTACAGATTATATCACTTCATAATTATAAATAATTTCAACTAGGTACATCATCTACAGATTATATCATTATTACTACGCAATATTAGTTTGTGAAGGTTTT
>NZ_JNGS01000004.1:0-16951 GCF_001039595.1 Bizionia psychrotolerans | reverse complement strand
AAAAGTGAAAAGTTAAAAGTTAAAAGTGGAAAGTGAAGAGTGAGGAGTTAAAAGTGGCTCGCTAAAAGTTATAGAGTTCAAAATTACAACGCATTAAAATATACTAGATTGAATAAAAAACGCATTCTTATTGTTAGTTCTGAATTTCCACCGCAACCTGGTGGTATAGGGAACCATGCGTATTATTTGGCTTTGTATTTGTCTAAAAACAATTATGATGTTACGGTTATAGCCGATCAGCGAGAAGCGGTGAATTCGGAAGAAATAATATTTGATGCAAAATTACCTTTTAAGGTGAAACGGATTCCGTTGCAAAATCCGAGATTTAAGATGTATTTGAATCGGATACGGAACACACTGACTTATTTTAAGCAAGCCGATTGTGTGATTGCTACTGGGAAATTTTCATTGTGGAATGTGGCGTTGTGTTCCTTCTTTTATGATCGTAAAAAAATGGCCGTGATTCATGGTAGTGAAGTTAATTTTAAATCCAAAGGCTTACGAAAATCTATTGATTTTTCTTTAAAACGTTTTGAAACTATTGTTGCTGTTTCTCAATATACCAAACAGTTGGTGGATCATATAGAACGTGAGGTTACCGTTATTCCGAATGGCATTGATTTAATGGACTGGCAAACTGAAGGATTACAGAAAGCTACGTTAAGTGGTCATCCCGTTTTGACTACCGTTGGTCGTGTCAGTTCTCGCAAAGGTCAACTACAGGTTATTAAATTATTGCCAGACTTGTTGAAAGCCTACCCTAATGCGCATTATCATTGTGTCGGGATTCCTACAGAAGCGGTTGAATTTATGGAAGAAGCTAAACAATTAGATGTTGATGCACATGTTAGCTTTCATGGTGCTGTATCAGAATCAGAGCTTAAATCGATACTCTTGGGAACCGATATTTTTGTTATGTTGAGTATTGAGATCGAAACAGGCGATGTAGAAGGCTTTGGGATTGCAATTTTAGAAGCGAATGCTTTAGGTATTCCAGCTATTGGTTCTACCAATTGTGGCATCTCTGATGCTATTGATTCTGGTGTTACTGGTTTTTTAATTGATAGTCTTGATGCACCCGCTTTTAGTTTGCATATGAAAACCCTATTAGAAAATCAGCATAATTTTAATAAGCAGGCCAAAAATTGGGCGGAGCAGCACGACTGGAATACGATTATTAAACGCTATATTTCCTTAATTTCATGAGAACATTAACCATTATATCACATACCGAGCACTATCTCCAAGATGATGGTACTTTAGTGGGTTTAGGATCTACCGTTACTGAAATTAATGAACTTCTCCATGTTTTTGATACTATTACCCATGTCGCCATGCTTCATGATTGCGATGCACCACCAAGTGCGATGCCTTATACGTCTAAAAACATTACATTTAAGGCATTACCAGTGGTTGGTGGAACAACCTGGCAGGATAAAATGGGTGTCGTTTTCCGAGCGCCACAAATAATAAGAACTATTCGGAGCGGGTTGCGACAATCTGATTATTTTCAGTTTCGAGCGCCAACCGGGATTGGTGTATATGTGATACCGTATTTAATGTTTTTCACCTCTCAAAAAGGTTGGTATAAATATGCTGGGAATTGGAATCAAAAGGGAGCACCTTTGGCATATCGGTTTCAGAAATGGTTATTAGAACATCAATCGAGACCTGTTACCATTAATGGGTATTGGGATGATCTGCCCAAACAGTGTTTACCTTTTGAAAATCCGTGTTTAACAGAACAAAATATTTTAGATGGTCAAGCTACTATTTTGCAAAAGACTTTTGACTATCCGCTTGATTTTTGTTTTGTTGGCCGTTTGGAAGCTGCCAAAGGTGTTGACTTAATACTACAATCTATTTCCAATTTAGACCAAGAAGCGCGAAAGAAAATTGGCACCATTCATTTCGTAGGCGATGGGTCACGCATGGATTATTATAAAGAACAAACGTTAACATTAGGACTTCCTATAAAATTCTATGGCTATTTATCTCGAGATGCCGTTCATGCTATATATAAAATGTCTCATGCCATTATATTACCTTCTGCATCAGAAGGTTTTCCCAAAGTGATTGCTGAAGCACTCAATTTTGGTTGTATTCCGATTGTTTCTAATGTGTCCTCTATTAGTCATTATATTCAAGATGGGGTCAATGGATTTTTGATGCAGCAAGTAGATGTTTCGTCATTATTGGTTTGCATTCACGATTTCTTACATTTGACTCCAGAGGCTTGTTATGCGATGCGATCCGTTTCCATGGATGCCATGCATCGCTTTAGTTATTCGTATTACAATGAACGGCTTTTAGACCATGTTCTCTAATTTTTGGCATTTTTCGAAATAAAACGGCACTTTTAGAAAAAAAAATCTATTTTTAAACCAAACTAATTATCTATCACCCAGTTAATGATTTTTAAAAAGCTGCATTGGACGTTAAAGCGCCATCCTTTCTTATATGTTACCCGATTTCGACTGCTGTCCAAAAATTCAAGTGTTGCTGCTATTGCCCCTTGTCGTTATAATACGATGAATGGGAAAGACCATATTCCGAATTTATTTTATACCGTTAACTCTGAAATATTTACACATGGTAAACCGGATTCTGATTTAAAACTTATTAAACAGATGGTTACTTGGTTGTTAGCACATACTAAAGTAGGACCTGGTTTGAGTGAGCCTTCCGAACAGGCATTACATACCTTATTATATGGCTCTGGAGGTGTTTGTAGCGATTTGGCACAGGTATTTAATAATTTTTGCGTGATTAATGATATACCCGTTCGTGAATGGGGTACTACAAGTGCGCCTTTTAATCCTGCTAATGGTGGTCATTCTTTTAATGAAGTTTATATTAAAGAGTTACAAAAATGGTTGTTGATAGATCCTTCTTGGGGTGTTTTATTTTATGATGTCGACAAAGTTCCTCTTTCCGTGATTGAGCTTTATCATTTATCACGGCGTGACCAATTTTTGCATTATGAGTCTTTTATACCACATCAAGACATCCCCCAAGCACAAGTAACTAAAAATTATTTAAGCAGTGATATTACTCCCTTTTTAATCTGTGATTATCGGAATGCTATTTATGATCGGTATTTGAAAATAGCTAGACCTTATATACCTGTTTTTATGATTCATTTTATGGTTTATCTTTCTGGTAAAAGCTATCATTACAAGTTTCCATTAGACGATTATAAAAAGATTTTTTCTTAACAATTGCCATTTTTCTAATTCTTATTGAATGGTATTTTTATAGTAACTTGCAGGTATATTCTAAACAGACACCATATATAACCCTTGAAAACCAATATAACCTATATCAGTGCCGTAGGATTTCATGCCGTCTTGGGGATTTTAATTTACTTAAATGAAAGTATTGCGAAGCTTTATTTTTTTGGTGCCGTTTTTTATTTTATCTATCGCATTATTAATTCAGCCGAAAACGTTAGAACCTATGAGGTTTTAAAAGCTTGTGCTTATTTTGTGGGTGCTGAGGTTTTTTTTAGAACGACCAAAGGTGCCATTTCTTATGAGGCCGGAAAATATATGGTGATTGTTTTTGTGCTTATTGGGATGTTTTATAAAGGGTTGTCTGGGAAAGGTTATCCGTATTTTATTTATCTTATGTTTTTAGTGCCTTCTATCTTTGTAGCCTCAACCACCTTGAGTTTTGACGCCAATTTTAGAACCAATATAGCCTTTGTATTAAGTGGCCCTGTGTGTTTGGGGCTAGCCGCTTTATTTTGTTATGATAAGCGGGTGACCTATCATCAGATGTCACAAATTATGTTGTTTATGGTTTTGCCTATCATAGCCCATACCGCCTATGTTTATTTTTACACTCCTAATTTACGAGATGTTTTGGCTAATACAGCATCTAATCGTGATGCAGCTGGTGGTTGGGGTGCCAATCAAGTATCTGCTGCTTTGGGGCTTGGGATGTTTATTATGGCTATTCGGCTCTTTACCAAATCACCTGGCTTGGCCTTAAAAATTTTAAATTCTGTGCTTTTGGGACTCATTACTTTTCGGGCCATCACCACTATGAGTCGTGGAGGAGTCATAGCGGCTATTATGGCTATTTTGATTTTCCTCTTTTATTATTACAGACACTCTCGGGCTAAAAAACGGAATGAGGTTATTGCCATTTTTGGTTTATTTTGTATAAGTTTGGTGATGACTTGGTTTGTGAGTATTAATCAAACCGATGGGTTGGTCAATTTGCGGTATGCTAATAAGGATCATTTAGGACGCGAAAAAGCGAGTATAACTACAGGACGTGCGGAATTATTTGAAGATGAATTGGAAGGATTTATGGCCAGTCCGTTTTGGGGGATTGGCTCCAGCCGCGCGAAAGATCAGCGAAAAGAAGAGGAGGGTCAGGGTGTAACCTCGCATAGTGAGTTTAGCCGTACCCTAGCTGAACACGGTATTTTTGGGGTGATTATCCTATTGATTTTAATTTTTAAACCGCTAGAAATGCGCGCCAAAAATAAGGGTAATTATTACTTTTATGCCTTTCTAGCCTTTTGGTTTTTAACCATTAACCATATGTCCATGCGGATTGCCATGCCCGCTTTTATTTATGGATTAGCCTTATTACACGTAACACATGACAAACGTCCTTTACATAGGAAACCACTTAAACCAAGCGCGGAGTAATATATCTGCTATTGGTGTTTTAGGGCCTTTGTTAACTAGCGAAGGCTATAGGTTGTATTCTTCTTCTTCCAAGAGCAACAAACTCTTGCGTTTGATTGATATGCTTTATAGTGTATGCCGCTATGCCAAGCGCGCCGATGTGGTTTTGATTGATACGTATAGCACGAGTAATTTTTATTACGCGTTTTTGGTGAGTCAGCTTTGCCGATTATTGAAGTTACCTTATATTCCTATTTTGCATGGTGGTAATTTGCCCAGTCGATTGCAGCATTCACCCCAAATGAGCAGGTTATTATTTAGGTATGCGCGCTGTTTGGTGTCGCCCTCATTATATTTACAAACCCAATTTGAAGCTGCTGGTTTTAAGCGGGTTGTATATATTCCTAATAGTGTTTCCATTGAGCAATATATATTTCAACAAAAAACTCATGATAGGATTCGGTTGCTTTGGGTGCGATCGTTTTCAGATATTTATAATCCGCAATTAGCCGTTCATGTTTTAAAACGCTTACAGGATGCTGGTTATGCTTGTGAACTCTGTATGATAGGACCTGATACAGGCGATGGTAGTTTTCAGACCACGCAAAAACTGGCTTCCGATTTGGATGTTGCCGTACGGTTTACGGGGAAGCTTTCTAAAACCGAGTGGCTTGCTTTGGCTGCTGATTATACTATTTTTATTAATACTACGAATTTTGATAATATGCCCGTGAGTGTGATTGAAGCTATGGCGCTTGGGTTACCTGTTGTGTCTACTGATGTTGGTGGGATGCCGTATTTGATTAATCATGGTGTAACTGGACTATTGGTTCCACCTTATGATGCGGATGCTTTTGAAGGCGCTATTATTCGGTTGGTTTCAGGTGTTGCTGCTACGCAGACTATGGCGGCAGCTGCTCGCGAGATGGTGGAGGGGTTTGATTGGGGTTTGGTTAGGCTTGAGTGGAAGAAAGTTCTTTGAGTAGCTATTTAAGAATAATACTTAATGAAGTAGTAATTTATGTCTTCATTATTATTTTACTTTTCTTTTTTTATTCATTCTTTTGTCTTGATACAAAAGAACCAAAAAATCAAAACCGTTTTTAGGAAATCACTGCGTGACGTTCGCTTTTTTCTTTAGGTTAAATAGGATTGTTAAATTACTTTGGTTCATAACTCCCTTGATATGGAGCTTTTACGATAGCTTGGTAGCTCTCTAATTCTGAAAACGGTTGGGGAATGGCTTTGGGATTGTTGCGGTTTTATTAATTTGGGGATTTATTCTTGGGCAGTTATTGAGATAATTTATTGCGAATAGGCAGAGACGAGGAGATGTGAGGTGTTGCTATCTTTAAGTTGAGAAATAAAACTTTACTACCCACTACCCACTAACATCTCAATAATAGTAAATAAACTTGCAAGTTTTAGTGAACTTATTATCTTTACCATGCTATTGAATCAACATGGGAAAACAGACTATTCATTTTAATATATCAGAACGTAAGTTGCTTTTGCGCCTTGTGGATGTTTTTAGTGTGCTTTTGGGTTTGTACTTGATTAGTAATTGGTTTCATTTTGATTATTTTACTATTACACCCGAAAATTGGACTTGGGTTGGCGTTTTGGTTGTTTATATTACCATCTTCGGGACGGTTTTTGAGCTTTATGACCTTCAGAAAGCAAGCAGAGCCGATAAAGTATTTGCTAATATTGTTTTAACGGCATCGGTAACTGTTCTCTTCTATTTATTGACGCCATTTTTTACACCACTTTTACCTTCCAATCGCTTACAAATTGTATATTTCTACCTCGCCATTATTGTTTCTTTGTGTATCTGGCGCTTAATTTATATTAATTTTATTGCCTCACCGCGATTTTATAAAAAAGTACTTATTGTAGGTGAAATATCTAATATAGAAACCATTGTAAATGCATTTAAGCATGCAGATCCGAACTATAAGATTATTGGATATATAAATTGCGAGCAGGTTTTAGAAGATGGTATTACGTTTAAAGAAATTATAGAATACCAGCCAAAAGATTTACATCGTATCATTCAAGAACAATCTATTTCTGAAATAGTTGTGGCTAGTTATAATGCGGAAACTATTACGTCGGAGATTTATCATGATCTTATTACGTTGTTGGAACGTGGGTTTCCTATTAAGGAATACACTCAAGTTTATGAAGATATTACCTACCGTGTGCCTGTGCAGTTTGTTGGCAAAGATTTTTACAAGTATTTTCCGTTTAGCAGAAGTAATCAAAATAAACTGTATTTGTTTTTTCATCGTACCTTTGATATGGTGTTTTCTTCTATTGGCGTTTTATTCGGTTTAATGATTGTTCCCTTTGTTTATCTTATAAACTTTATTGGTAACCGTGGTCCACTATTTTACTTTCAAGAGCGGGTTGGAAAGAATGGTGTTATATTTCGAATTGTTAAATTCCGAACCATGGTAATAAACGCAGAAATGCATGGTGCTGTTTGGGCGGCCGAGAATGATAGTCGTATAACACCTTTTGGTAAATTCTTGAGACGTTCTCGATTGGATGAAGTCCCTCAATTTTTAAATATTTTAAAAGGTGATATGAGCCTGATTGGACCGAGACCAGAACGACCACATTTTGTAAAAGAATTATCACAGGTTATTCCTTTTTATGAAACACGCCACATTGTAAAACCAGGTTTAACGGGTTGGGCGCAAATTAATGTGCGCTACGGTAATACGGTTGAAGATAGTTTGCTGAAACTTCAATACGATTTGTATTATATTAAACATCGAAGTTTCTTTCTGGATTTTAACGTTATGGTTAAAACTGTTGGGACGATGCTTTATTTTAGAGGGCAATAAGAGGTGTGGAGTTGTTTGTTGTGGAGTTGTATGAATTTGATAATGAATGAATTTGAACTTTAAATCTTACATTTTAATACCTTCGGAAAACTAGAAAGTAGAAATGTATTAGGAATTAACCTTCGTATTAAAATATTTGACTAAAAATACATATCTCACTAATAAAGCTACAAAGAATGGAATCATAGCTGGAGCAAATACTTGTACACCTATAATCCAATGAAAACTCATTAAGGCTAGCATAATCACTAAAAACTTCATAAATGGGATGATCCACTTTTTTGGTTTAGGTTTTGCGATTTGCCATAGTAGAAAGCCATTTAACGGGAAAGCCCATAACAGGTTATAATTTTGAGCTGTGGCTTGATGATCTGTTGCAAACCATAATAGCAGAACAAGGATTCCTAAAATGGATGTTGTAATTAGTATTACCGCATCTAAAGTTTTGCTGCGTTTTTGTTTTTTAAAATCACGATACGTAATCCAAAGAATTAAAAGACTTATTAATCCGAAAAACACCAAAGGGCTCCAGAAAAAATCAGAGTTTGACATTATAGGTTTTTCTTGATAGATGGTTTTTTCGCTTTTAACTAGTTTTCTTTCACCTATGCTTGTCGTACTAAAAAAGGTGTGAATGTATGATGGTAAAAACATGTGTTCTTCGGCTGTGGCTTGCTGATCGATAACCGAGCCCAATGCCAAATCAATACCCACACTTCCCCACGTATTTACAGGCACTTTTTCGCGAATAAGGCTTCGAAAGGTTTGTGGTTCGAAATTTTCTGGCTGGTGAAACGTGATTTGATTGTTTAAAACAATTTGTAAAACATCTTTAATTTTGGTGGCGCAATTATCAAAAAAGAAATCGTACAGATACTCGCGATTTTCGGGTTTGTAATTGTTTTGAAGATAATCAGATAGTTTTTGCTTTTCTTCCAAAGAAAGATTCAGGACTTGTTCTTGAATGCTGCGATTTTGCCAAATATAAAAATCCTTAATGTCCTTGTATTTACTCTTTCCGATGGAATAATTGAGCTTTCCTTGCGCAAAATTCAAATAAAAACCAGGTTCGTTAAAGGGAAAACGTCCGTAATCATAGGCCATATCTAAATCGTTGGCGCGATCGCGAATTCTGAAAATATTATGTCCGAAGGCATCATTTAATGACGTTCCAGATCCTATTGTTAAAACGCTAACTTCTGCTTGAGGAGACAATTGCTGACCACAAACATTTTGAAAACCTAGTAAAAGTAATACACCTAAAAAACGAAAGTTCATAAGACTGCAAGTTATCTGAAAATACTAAAATCCAATTTTAAGGAAAACACATTGGAATATAGGGCAATACTTTGATCGCCAATATCGGTAAATGCATAATCTACTTGAATCCCTTTATATTTAAAACCAACGCCAATGCTTGGTTGAAAGGAAACGCGTTCGTTATTATCTATTTGAAGTTCGTTTTGAAAATTCCCAACGCCTGTTCGCAGAAACACCATATCTAAATAGCCAAATTGTAACCCTACAGAAGGCGTAATACTGGCGACTGATGTTGAAATAATATCGTTGTTTTGTTCGAAGCGTACATTTAAATCAACTTCCGCTAACAATGAATAATCGTAGCGAATAATGAATTCTTTGGCAACACCAATTTGTAATTTTGGGATGGTAATTTCGGTTGTTTCTGGTAATTCTTGATTCTGACCTTCCACAGCATCTTGAATGGTAGCAAATTCATCTTCATCAATAGCCCATGCGTTAAACGTTGTGGTAATATCGCGTGCCATGACACCAAATTTCCAATTGCTATCCGTTTCAAACTGAATGGCAGCATCTAAACCAAATCCCCAAGATGAGGCAAAATCTCCAATAATTCGTCGGATAACTTTAGCGTTAATTCCATAATTTAAACCATCTAAAGGTAATCTTCTAGCGTAGGAAAATGTTACACCATAATCGGCTGTTGAAAACAAACTGATTCTGTCATAATTAATATTGCCTTCATCGTCAATTAATTGGGTTGTGTTTAGAATATCATCAACAGCAAAACGAATGACCGAAATGCCAATAGCAGAACGATCGTCAATAGGCATGGCAAAAGCTAAATAATCATAATTAGCAATGTTGGCAAAATAGCTGGAGTGCATGAGTGCTATTTGCTTATCCTCAATATTTACCAGTCCTGCTGGATTCCAATAACCCGAATTGACATCGGCAGAATGCGCTGTTACGGCATTACTCATACCCAATGCAGCGGCATCCACACCAATATTCATAAATTCATTTGAATATTTACGGACGGCTTGACTAAATACGGTTGCAGAAACTGAAACTAACAGTGCTGCGGTTAGTAATGCTTTCAAATACAATTCTTTTTTTGCAAATATGCCACAATTTTTCAACATATTAAACTTCAAAATCGTTGAGTTATTGTTTGTTGGTTGTTTTTATCTGGTAATTCTGTGAGAAATGACCATGTTATTTGAAAATTGATGATGTTTTTGGTGAGTTATTGGGTTAATGAGTTATTAGGTAATAGAGTTTCAAAGTTGGGATTGGAATTTAATTATTAATTTAAAGATATCTAAAGTTAAAAAGAATAATGAATATGCTGTAACCTATAAAAACGTTTCAAACGTTATGGTTTGCCACAAATAGTTTACTATTTTTACACAACTATATTAAGAACTATGAAAAAACATCTTCCTAATTTTATAACCTTACTTAATTTATTATGTGGCTGTGTTGCTGTTGTATTGGCTGTTAATAACCAATTTGTAACAGCTGCCGTTTTTGTTTTTTTAGGTATTTTCTTTGATTTTTTCGATGGGTTTTTTGCCCGTAAATTTAACGTTCAGGGACCGTTAGGTGTTCAGTTAGATTCGCTTGCTGATATGGTAACAAGCGGCTTGGTTCCAGGCGTGGTGATGTTTAAATTACTACAATTATCTGTAGGTAATCCAGTTTCAGAAAACACGGAAGCACTTTGGTCTCATGCCACACATTTTGATGGATTTCAGTATGCTCCATTAGCTTTTGTGGGATTCTTTATCACGTTGTCATCCGCATATAGATTGGCTAAATTTAATATAGATGAAGATCAACAAAGCTATTTTAAGGGTTTACCAACACCTGCGAATGCCATATTCATTTTATCCTTACCGCTGATTATTGAATTTCAAAATCATGATGGGATGAATGCCTTGATATTAAATCCTTGGTTTCTGATTATCATCACACTGATAAGTACTTTTATGCTTAATGCACCTGTGAATTTATTTGCGCTTAAATTTAAAACGTGGGATTTTAAATCGAATATAACACGCTACATCTTTCTGATTTTAACCCTAGTATTATTAATTGTTCTGAATTTCGCTGCTATTCCAATCGTAATTCTACTGTATGTTATCATGTCACTATTAACGGCTAAAAGTATACAAGCTTAATTTTTTATTTAAACTGATATTCGATTTTTATGGCTTCTGGATTTTTCGCTCTTCTTGATGATATTGCTGCTCTTATGGATGATGTGGCTGTTTTAAGCAAAGTCACCACTAAAAAAACTGCTGGAATTTTAGGCGATGATTTAGCGGTTAATGCCGAAAAAGCTTCTGGTTTTGTGTCCTCTAGAGAATTGCCTGTGTTGTGGGCAATAACCAAAGGGTCTTTTTTAAACAAATTAATTATTTTACCTATAGCTTTTTTATTGAGTGCTTTTTTACCTGCCGCTGTAACGGTTATTCTGGTTTTAGGAGGTATTTATTTGGCTTTTGAAGGAGCTGAAAAAATTTACGAATATGTTGTGCCTCATAAAAACCATGAAGCTGAACAGCTTGATGTTACTGAAGTTCCTTCAGAAGCAGAGATTCTTGAATTAGAACAAGCCAAAGTGAAATCAGCCATTATAACCGATTTTATCTTATCTGTAGAAATCGTCATTATTGCATTAGGTGCGGTTTTAGAGCAAACACTCTTGATTCAAATTTTGGTGGTATCTATCGTAGCTATTATAGCTACTGTTGGTGTTTATGGCATTGTGGCGCTCATTGTTCGTATGGATGATTTTGGTTTAAAACTAGTAGCGAAAAGTAATGGGAAAGGTTTCATGCATGGTTTTGGAACTATTTTAGTTGGCGCATTACCTTATGTCATTAAAAGTTTATCAGTTATTGGAACTATAGCGTTATTGCTAGTTTCTGGTGGCATTTTTGCTCATAATATTGATTTTTTTCATCATGTTTTAGAATCTTGGCCTGCCATACTTAAGGAATTTGTGATTGGTTTAGTTGTTGGTCTTTTGGCTGTTATGGTTTTTAAGGTTGTACTTTGGGTTGTTGGGAAGGTGAGAGGGTGAGAAGTTGTGTAGTTGTTTTCTGCCAAGAGGCAGACAGGGTTGTTTAGTTGAAACTGAAGTCGATATCGAAGTTAAACCTGAATGATTTCTCGCGAAGGCGCGAAGACGCAGAGTTGTTCAGGTGTGAATTGTTAAGTTGTGGCGTATTTTATTTTTCTTGAACACTGAACACTGAACACTGAACACTGAACACTACTTCCCTTTCTTGAAAATGGGAATTAAATACGAAATGTTATAACCATAACCAAACCCAAAGCTTCCACTATCATAGGTTTTATTGTAGCCAGGAATATAAAGGTTTTCAAAATTATCAGGTTCACTTTGCGTAACGATATATTTGAATTGTGCGTTGACGCCTAAAAATAAATTATTAAGTACTTCTACTTTTAAACCGACAATAAATTCAGCCCAAACAGCATTTAAGCCGCTATATTCTCGAGATTCTGTTGAAGTAAATTGAGGAGCCCAATATTGATTTTGAGAGTACACACCATAGCCATCAAGTTTCTGACTAAAATTACTGGCAGCCACACGAAAACCACCATAAAGCAAATTACTCATGCCATACCAATTTTGATAGGCATTATAATCGGCTCCTAATTTGATATACGTTCCTGTTGCTGTGGCATCAATATAATCGGTTGTGGTACGTTTTTCTTCTATACCAAATTCTGCCGCTAAGTACCATTTTTTTGTAAAGCGGAAATCACCATTAATTTCAAAACCTTTATAGTCATCATCCAAAAAGGAACGAATTAATTTACTGGCATCACCACCAATGCGTAAGCCGTATTTTTCATTTTTATTGATGCTATCTTCAAATTTTTTTATTTGTGGGAATACTATCGTTTTGTGCAAATGAAACTGAACAAAACAGCATAGCAAACACAAAAATTTTAATGAAAGATGCCAAAGTTTGCTGTATTTTCATTTTCTACTATTTGATTATCATTAACCGACTGAATAATTCGGATCCATTTATCACCATCATCTTCAACGGTAATCGAAATGTTTTTAAATACGGTTTTAAAACCACAAGCTCTGGACACATAAACTTCTTCAGGAACATATGATATGGTAATAATGTCTTCATTTCCCGTAACAACATCGTCTGATGGGTCGTCTGGTGTATTATTATTGTTCACTCTATAATTTTTGTGAACACTATATTGAGTACTGGTTTCAGTTGTTTTTAAAGGTAATAAAATAGTCTGTCTGCTTTTAGTTCCATCTAAATCTGGAAGTGTATTTTCTTCATCAAGCCCAATACCATACACACGAAATCTAATGACATTTTTAGGGTTTAGCTGTTCCGGATTTTCCACACTATAAAATGCAAGGGTTAAACGCGGTGTAGTAACGGTATCTAATGTACAGATATCATCACGCTCGCAACTAAAAGCAATGCAACCTAGCAGAATTAATAAAGCAATTATTTTTTTCATAAATATTATCTTCTTTCCAAAAGTACAACATTTTCCACATGATGTGTTTGCGGAAACATATCTACGGCCTGCGTACGTGTTACTTTATAGTGTTCGTCCATAATTTGCAAATCGCGAGCTTGGGTTGCGCTATTGCAACTTACATAAACTATTTTTTCTGGAGCAATATTTAGTATTTGATTAACGACATCTTTATGCATCCCATCACGAGGTGGATCCGTAATAATAACATCAGGATGACCATGGGTATTGATAAAATCTTGATTAAATACATTCTTCATGTCACCAACATAAAATTCAACATTTTTAATACCATTTAATTGAGCATTGGCTTTTGCAGCTAGAATAGCATCTGGAACGGCTTCTACACCAACTACTTTGTTAGCTTCTTTAGCAATAAATTGTGCAATGGTTCCAGTTCCTGTGTATAAATCGTAAACGAGTTCGTTTCCTGAAAGTCCAGCAAAATCTCGCGTTATTTTATAAAGTTCATAAGCTTGTTCTGAATTGGTTTGATAAAAAGATTTGGCATTAATTTTAAATTTTAAGCCTTCCATTTCTTCAAAAATGTGATCGTTTCCTTTATAACAAATAACGTCTTGATCATAAATGGTATCATTCGCTTTCTCATTCACCACATATTGAAGTGATGTGATTTCAGGAAAGGTTTTACCTAAATAATCCAGTAATAATTCACGCTTGATTTTATCGTCCTTAAAAAATTGAATCATCACCATAATATCACCTGTCGATGATGTTCTAATCATCATAGTTCGCAGTAAACCATGTTGGTTTCTAGTGTTGAAAAACTCTAAATCATTCGCAATAGCAAATTCTTTAACGGCATTTCTAATGGCATTAGATGGATCTGCTTGCAAATGGCATTTTTTAATATCCAGAATTTTATCCCACATACCTGGAATATGAAAACCTAACGCATTTCTATCACCTAAATCTTTATCAGATTGAATTTCTTCCAAAGTCAACCAACGGCTGTCACTAAACGAAAATTCCATTTTATTTCGGTAAAAGTATGGCTCTTTGCAGCCTAAAATAGGTGTAACTTCAGGTAATTCAATATGACCAATACGTGTTAAATTATTGGAGACTTCCTTTTGCTTATAAAACAATTGGTGCTCATAGCCCATGTTTTGCCACTTACAACCACCACAAACGCCAAAATGTTGACATTCCGGTTCGGTACGTTTTTCTGATAATTTATGGAACACAGTTGCTTTTCCTTCGTAATAGGCTTTGCGCTTTTTAAAGGTTTGCACATCTACAACATCACCAGGTACGGCATTTGGCATAAAGATAACTTTGCCATCCGCTGCTTTACCTATTACTTTTCCTTTTGCACCAGCATCAACGACTTCGACATTGGTAAATATTTGTTTTCTGTTTTTTCTTGCCATGCTGCAAAAGTAGGTTCTTTTTTCGTAGCAAAAAACATGTGAGAAATATTTTAAGAAGCAGTAGATATTTAGTAATTTGCGAGTCCTAGGGATGATTTCTCTCCCACGCTGAATTTTCGTCCCGATACCTATCGGGATTTAGGAAGGATAAAGGTACAGTAGGAATGGTTATTTTATTCAACAACTTAAATTTAATTAAAATGGCTATTTTAGACCAAGTAACATCGCAAGAAGCGATCGATTTAGAAAACAAGTATGGTGCACACAATTATCATCCATTGCCAGTGGTTTTGGCTAAAGGTGAAGGCGTTCATGTTTGGGATGTAGAAGGGAAGAAGTATTATGATTTTCTTTCAGCATATTCAGCTGTAAACCAAGGGCATTGTCATCCCAAAATTGTGGATGCTATGCATAAACAAGCAAGTACGTTAGCATTAACATCTAGAGCATTTCATAATGACATGCTGGGGAAATATGAGAAATTTGCTTGTGAATTTTTCGGATTCGATAAATTATTACCCATGAATACAGGAGCTGAAGCAGTAGAAACAGCTTTAAAAATCTGTAGAAAATGGGCTTATGAAGTAAAAGGGATTCCTGAAAATGAAGCTGAAATAATTGTGTGTGAAAATAATTTCCATGGGCGAACAACGACTATTATTTCGTTTTCAAACGATCCAGTAGCGCGTAAAAATTTCGGACCTTATACAGACGGATTTATTAAAATAGCTTATGATAATTTAGATGCTTTAGAAAACGCACTAAAGACAAACCCTAATGTTGGCGGATTTTTAGTTGAACCTATTCAAGGTGAGGCAGGTGTATATGTGCCTGCAGCAGGTTATTTAGCCAAAGCGAGAGCGCTTTGTAAAAAATACAATGTATTATTTATTGCAGATGAAGTTCAAACAGGAATTGCTAGAACGGGTCGCTTATTAGCAACATGTGGTAATTGTAGTTGTGAAGATAAAAACTGCTCCAAAGAACCAGAAGTTAAGCCAGACCTTTTAATTTTAGGTAAAGCCTTATCTGGAGGCGCCTATCCAGTGTCTGCGGTTTTAGCAAATGATGCTATTATGAATGTCATTCGTCCTGGAAACCACGGAAGTACTTTTGGTGGGAATCCTGTTGCAGCAGCAGTTGCTATGGCAGCTTTAGAAGTGGTTAGAGATGAGAAATTAGCTGAAAATGCTTTTACATTAGGTGAATTATTCCGAAGTGAAATGAATAAATTTATCGAAACTAGTTCAATAGTTAATTTGGTTCGAGGTAAAGGTTTATTGAACGCGATTGTTATAAATGACAATGAAGATAGCGATACCGCTTGGAATATTTGTTTAGCATTACGTGATAATGGTTTATTAGCCAAACCGACACATGGAAATATCATTCGTTTTGCACCACCATTAGTTATGACGGAAGCGCAATTATTAGATTGTGTTTCTATTATAACAAAAACGTTGAAGCAATTCGAGAAGTAACATATAGATTTTCAAAACCTATAAAATAAAAAAAGCGACTTAACGTCGCTTTTTTTGTATCTATATTATTTATAAGATTGAATTAATTTTGGTTAGATGACTCTAAACCTTGCTGAAAAGCTTCTTGAAATTGATTCACATAAGCATCCCATCCACCCATTGCATATATTTGATACATGGCATAACATAAAGTCAGAATGTTTATTATTAATATTACCAATGCTACAGTTTTAGCCGTATTCATGGCATTTACACTTTTTAAATCATAATCGTCTGGATTTAATTGTGCTTTTTTAATTTGACTGTGTGCAATATAAAAGGCAATACCAGCTAGTATAAAGCCAAGGCCTGAAAGGCAGCAGCATAATAATCCGATAATTGCCAATACATAAACGAGTGTTGGATTGAGTCTTTGTTTTTCCATGTGTTAATTTTAAGTGATTAGTTTTAAGGTAAAGCTCCCAATTATAACACTAATGGTAACAATTGCGAGTGTATTAATAATTTTATTTGAATGTTGAAATTTAAAAAAAATATTCAGACCAATAAAAATAAATAACAATATTAGAGGATAAATTGCAGGATACATTTTAAAAGCCGCTAGCAATTCACCGTTATAAATAAGAGCCACAGATCGTTGTAAGCCGCAACCCATACAATCAAATCCTAAAATTTGCTTATTGAAACAGGGTAGCATAAAATCTTCTGGTGAAGACATAAATTTCCTAAATTGAATTTAGCCAAAGTTAAAAAAA
>NZ_JNGS01000003.1:0-37176 GCF_001039595.1 Bizionia psychrotolerans | reverse complement strand
TTGGATTTTCAACAGACACAGATGCACCAGCTACATCAAGAGCAGCGCAAATGTTTCCACCACCAGGAATGATAAGTCCGAAGACGTCAAAACCAGTAGTCACACCGAATTCCACGATCCCTAAATCTAAAGTTTCTGGATTGTAAACCAATGTATGAATGGTATAATTACCACCTTCGGTTACGTCAAAACTTGGTTCAGCACCAGCGTTTACGATTACAAGACCTTCGCCTTGCGTTAATACATAAATAGAAGAGTAGCCATCTGGAATATTAGCATCATTATTAGATGTTGCAGAAATTGTTGCCATACCATCTACTAAGCAAGCTGTATCCATGTTAGCCATTACTGTTCCAGCATCCGCAGAACAGCTTTCAACAGTAACAGGCGCACCAGTCACATCTAGCGACGCACAAATATCACCACCACCTTGAGAGATTAATCCAAGAACGTCCACTCCAGTTGTTACTCCCAATTCTATAATACTAACGTCAAGCGTGTTGGGATTGTAAACCAATGGATGGAGTGTGTAAGTACCAGCTTGAGTTACAGGAAATGAGTTCATGTCGTCACCATCAACAATTACTAAATCAGCACCTTGTGTAACCACAAATCCCAATCTGAATCCGTCAGGAATAACAGCGTCACCATTTGGTGTTGCAGAAATTGTGGACATACCATCAACTAATGTTACAGTTGAAGCTACGGCAGTTGCAGTACCAGCAAAGGCGTTACATGTTTCTGTTACCGTAAAAGTTATGACTGCACGATCACAACGTCTCCCAAAACCATAATTGTATTTATACAAATCGGCTCGAATGGTAAATGTTCCGACACCTAAATCCCATGCTTGATTTCCGCTTGGGTACGTGTAAGGTAATGAGTTTTCCGTAATGTAATCATACTCATCAGTATTGTCATTTCGCACAGCAAATTTAGCGCTTTGCGAATTGCCATCAACCAATAAGTTAATATAAGCAAAAGAAGGGAGGTCGGCAATGTTATAAGATCCGCCATTTTCAATGGCCATGCTTTCGGAGCCATTGGAAAATTCGAATCCTTCTATGTCTCCACAATTTCTTCTTTCATCGGATTCTTGTGAATAAGATTGCAATGAAAAAGTAAATAAAAACAAAAGTAAGATGGTAGATTTGGGAAATCTGAATGTAGTTTCTAATTTCATCGTATTTTTTGTTTAAAGATTATCCGATAAAGTTAAACAAAAAAGAAATACGAAACAAAATATTTTAAAAAATAAGTACAATTATTTTTGTTTAAAGTTTTAAAAACGTGTGTTTTAAGAGTGTTGAGATTAAGGTGAGCCCTAATGAAATAGGGCTAAATTATGGAAACTGGGTATTGTAGAAAAAATTAAAAAAGTAATTTGATATTGGCATAACTATTTTTAAGCGCCTCTATAGCTTCGTTCGGATTTAACCAAGCAACTTTGGTAATACCTTCATTTTCTTGAGGTTCTAAAGTGCCAGAGTATGTGGTTGTCATTTCAAACCAATACGTGATTTTGATTTTATACTTACCATTTCGTTTAAAAATATGGTAAGTGGTTTCTAAAGGTTTAGTTATTTTTAAGCCTTCAACACCTGTTTCTTCTTCAACTTCACGTATTGCAGTGGTTTCGATAGATTCTTTCTTTTCAGTTTTTCCTTTAGGTAAATCCCATTTATCATTTCTGTAAATGAATAAAATGTCACCTTTATCATTATATACTTTTCCACCACCAGCAATAACGTTGGGTAATTTTTTTAGAAATTTTTTGAGTAATTTTTCTTCTTTGCGGTGAATGAGGTGGACTTCCTTAATAGATTTTTTATTAAGATCCTTGATAACTTTAGTTATATCAACAGATTTTAATAAGTAGTTTTTGAAAGATGCTTCTTTTTCAACTTCTGTTGTTAAGATAATGGGCTTATCATTAACAAAAACTTTATACATAATATCTATTGTTGCAATTAGGTTTTGTAAAAATATTAAAAAATATATGATAGCAATAGAATTAAAAAATTAATTTTAAATCACACATTAAAAATGCAGATTACGTAAATTGTGTAATTTTGCCTTTATGATTTTTAACAAAGACACTGCCAGAAAAACGGCCGAGGTATTACTTCAGGTAAATGCTATAAAATTACAACCTAAAGAACCCTTTACTTGGGCTTCTGGATGGAAATCTCCTATTTATTGTGACAATAGAATTGTGCTATCATATCCACCAATCCGAAATTATATTCGCGAAACCATGGCTAAACAAATTGAAAAGCAATACGGTAAACCGGATGTGATTGCTGGTGTAGCAACAGGAGCAATTGGTATTGGTATGTTGGTTGCAGAGTATTTAGGCTTGCCTTTTATCTACGTTAGACCCGAAGCTAAAAGTCATGGTCGTCAAAACCAAATTGAAGGTCATTTGGAGCCTGGACAAAATGTGGTTGTTGTTGAGGACTTAATAAGTACGGGACAGAGCAGTTTAAATGCGGTTCGTGCTTTAAAGGAGAATCATGCAAATGTTAAAGGTATGATTGCTATTTTTACTTATGGCTTTAATATTTCAAAGGAAAATTTCGAAAAAGAAAACGTACAATTAACGACCTTAAGTGATTATGCATCGCTTTTAGATCAAGCCTATCATACAAATTACATATCTACTAAAGAACAAACCATTTTAGCATCTTGGAATGCCAATCCTGCAGAATGGAACGCTAATTGATATTAGTGAAATACATATTTAAAAAATTATTATGAATTTAGAATCACCGAAAACCATTATTAATAAATCACCAGAAACTGTTTTTAACTTCTTATCTGATATTAAAAACTTCGAAAAATTAATGCCGGAAAACATTAGTAAATTTGAAGTTTTAGGTGAAGATAAGTTTCTTTTCGCTTTAAAAGGCATGCCAGAAATTGTATTGAAGAAAAAGGAAATGATATCGCCAAATAAAATTGTTTTAGGCGCAGCAGGCGGAAAGTTGGATTTTTCTTTAACAGGAAATATTACCGAAATTGATGCCAACACAAGTGAGGTTCAACTGGAATTCAGTGGTGAGTTTAATGCTATGATGGCCATGATGATTAAAGGACCTATCTCGAAATTTATTGAAACGTTGGCTAGCAATATGCCAAAAGCGGTCTAGGTTTAATTAATACAGTAACGCAATTTCCTTAAGCTCGTATTCGGCAATAATTTCGTCTTCTAATAAAACACGTAAATTGCCAGAATTTGTTATTCCTTGAATGTATCCTGTGAATAAATTACCCTCTTGATCTTTAAAGGTTGAAGGTTTATTCTTTCTGAATAAATAGTTCTCATAGGTTTCTTTTAAAGTGATTTGCTGACCATACTTTAATTGTTCAAAATAGTATTCTAAATTTTCAACAATACTTTGCAGTAATTCGTCCGTATTAAAAGGCGTACCAGCTATTAGTTGAAGTGACGTGGCATTTGGAAGATTATCAAATTTTGTTTGATTAACATTCAAGCCAATTCCAATAATAGTGCAACCAAAAGCGTTTTGTTTTACAATATTTTCAATTAAAATACCACAGATTTTCTTGTCCTCTGACAAAATGTCGTTTGGCCATTTGATGCGTAATTTAGGAATTAAAAATTGCTGTAACGTTTTAATCAATGCCAAAGAGGTAATGATACTTATAAAGTAATTATCCTGAAATTTAATGAAGGATACATCTTTGAAAACGCTAAACATCAAGTTTTTACCAGATTCAGATGTCCAATTTGTACCACGCTGTCCACGACCTTTAGTTTGATGGTTTGCGGTAACAATAGTATAATCTTCCAGAACCTTTTGAGTACTCAATGCTCGTAAATACGAGTTGGTAGAATCGGTGGCATTAAGTTTGATTATATGCATTCTGTAAATTATTGAATATAGACTGTAAATCTTATGATTTTTTTACGGTATAAAGAACTAAAAAATAATAACTTTGCACAAATTAAATGAATTGAATGGCAAAAAAGCAAATTAACATAGACCAATTGATTGCTAATATAATAGGCGGAATTGAGGATGTAAAAGGAAAAGAGATTAATATATTAGACTTACGAGAGATAGAAAATACGGTTTGTGATTATTTTATTATTTGCGAAGGTACTTCAAACACGCAAGTAAACGCCATTGTTAGTTCCATCCAGAAAAAAGTAAGTAAAGAACTTAAAGACAAACCTTGGCACATTGAAGGGACTGAAAATTCCGAATGGGTTTTAATGGATTATGTGAATGTTGTAGTTCATGTTTTTCAGAAGCATATTCGTGAATATTACGATATTGAGAGTCTTTGGGGTGATGCAAAAACAACGGTAATTGAAACAAACTATTAATGACAAAAGATACTAAAAATAATAAAAATAAGAAACCTAAATTCAATATGTATTGGATTTATGGAGGCGCCATCGTTTTGTTTTTCGCTGTACAAATTCTAGGAGGTAGCGGGTTTGATGAAACAGATCCAACGACACCATCTCAATTTATGACCTTTTTAAAGGATGGCGATGTAGATAAAGTAGAAATTGTAAATAGGCGCGAAGCCAAAGTGTACTTAACTCCTGAAGCAGAAGCTAAGGAAGTACATGCAAAATCTAAACCAACATCATTATTACCAACTGCAACCAAATTACCAAATTATAGATTTGAATTTGGTGATCTTCAGAATTTTGAAGATGAAATTGCACAGGTTATACAAACGGAAAATTTAGATCCGAAACCAAAAGTTGAATATAAAACAGAACAAAATCTTTGGGGTGATTTCTTAATAGGATTACTTCCTTTTGTATTGTTAATCGGTGTTTGGATTTTTATCATGAGGCGTATGTCTGGTGGTTCTGGAGGAGGAGCAGGTGGACAAATATTTAATATTGGTAAATCGCGAGCTAAACTTTTCGATGAGAATACAGAAGTAAAAACATCCTTTAAAGATGTTGCTGGTTTAGAAGGTGCTAAAGAAGAAGTTCAAGAAATTGTGGACTTCCTTAAAAACCCAGAAAAATATACCAATTTAGGTGGTAAAATTCCTAAAGGCGCATTATTAGTAGGACCTCCAGGAACAGGTAAAACTCTATTAGCAAAAGCTGTTGCAGGTGAAGCTAAAGTGCCATTTTTCTCATTATCTGGTTCAGATTTTGTTGAAATGTTTGTTGGTGTTGGAGCATCACGTGTTCGTGATTTGTTCAAGCAAGCTAAAGAGAAATCGCCAGCCATTATTTTCATTGATGAAATTGATGCTATTGGTCGTGCTCGTGGAAAAAATAATATGTCAGGTTCTAATGATGAACGTGAAAACACATTGAACCAATTATTAACGGAAATGGATGGTTTTGGAACCAATACCAACGTAATTGTAATTGCAGCAACCAACCGAGCAGATGTTTTAGATAAAGCATTAATGCGTGCAGGACGTTTTGATAGACAAATTTTTGTGGATCTTCCTGACGTGCGCGAGCGTAAAGAAATTTTCGAAGTGCATTTAAGGCCCTTAAAGAAAGCTGAAGATTTAGATATCGACTTTTTATCCAAGCAAACACCAGGTTTTTCTGGAGCTGATATAGCAAATGTTTGTAACGAAGCGGCTCTAATTGCGGCCAGAAACGAAAAGAAAGCGGTAGATAAACAAGATTTCTTGGATGCAGTTGATAGAATAGTTGGTGGTCTTGAGAAGAAAAATAAAATTATTACACCAGGTGAGAAGAAAGCTGTAGCTTATCATGAAGCTGGTCATGCTACTGTAAGTTGGATGTTAGAACATGCCGCACCTTTAGTAAAAGTAACGATTGTTCCTAGAGGACGTTCATTAGGAGCTGCTTGGTATTTACCAGAAGAGCGCTTAATTGTTAGACCAGAACAAATGCTAGATGAAATGTGTGCCGCATTAGGCGGACGTGCTGCTGAAAAAGTAATTTTTAATCAAATTTCAACAGGAGCATTAAGCGATTTGGAAAAGGTAACCAAACAAGCGCGAGCTATGGTAACGGTTTATGGTTTAAGTGAAAAGGTGGGAAACTTAACATATTATGATTCATCAGGTCAAAGTGAATACGGTTTTACAAAACCTTATAGTGAAAAGACTTCTGAATTAATTGATGACGAAATTTCGAGAATCATAGAAGAACAGTACCAACGTGCTATTAAATTATTAGAAGATAATAAAGATAAACTGACACAATTAGCTGACGTTTTATTGGAAAAAGAAGTTATTTTTAAGGATAATTTAGAAAAAATATTTGGAAAACGACCTTATGAATTACCAGTAATGGTTTCGGAAGAAGAAGAATAAATCAAAAATTATCTGTTAACATTTATTTAAAATCTTAAATTAGCCTTATGGTTCGTTTAAGATTTTTTATATTTGAAAAACACCTTAAAACACTCATATTAATAGCAAATACATAAATGAGTCTATTTAGAAAAATTTTTTGGTTCCAAATCTGAAGATTCAGAGAAAGAATTAAAATCTAATGATCGTGGCAAATACATGCCTGAAATTAAATTACCAATAGATGAAAGGTTTACTATAAACTTTAAAGCGAATGGTGGTAAGTTTCTCTATTGCGAAAATTTAGATGAAGTTTATGATAGCTTAAATAACATTATTTTAGAAAACGATTGGGAAGAAAAAAAATGTGTTAATCTATGATGAGCAACTTGCGCTTAAATTTAAAAAATCAGAATTGCAGGTCACGCGTAAAAGTTCAGATGCCTCTTATTTCTTAACAACTTGTGAGAATTTAATAGCTGATGATGGTTCACTTTTAATTTCATCGAACCAAATAGCTGAAAAAAAATTAATAGAATTTCCTGAAAATTTTATAGTCTTTGCAACCACCAGCCAAATTACAGGTAGTATTGGTGAAGGATTGCGTGGTATTAAAAACAATAGCACAAAAAAAATTCCTACCAATATTACGACCATAAAGCATTTTAAAACCTTAGAAGGTAAAGAAAAAGAAAACGATTTTATGAGTTATGGTAGCAATTCCAAAAATTTATACTTACTTCTATTAGAAGATCTGTAACATGAAAGAAATCCTTATCAGATCTTTTACAGGCTTATTATATGTTTCCTTATTAATGGTATCTCTATTAAACGAACATGCCTTAATAATTTTGTTTTTTGTTTTTGGATTAATCTGTATGGGTGAATTTAAAAAGCTCATTGGTTACAAATCCATTTTTCCATATGTGATTTTTATTCTCATGTATTTAGTATTTGGTTATTGGCAGTTTTTCATGAAATCGGAAGCAGGTTTAAGCGAAGCCACACAAATCCTACAAGTCATCACCATATTTGTGCAACTCTTACTCATAAAGGATTTGTTTACTGAAAAAACCATACCCTTATTTGTTTCCAAGCGCTTTTTATTGACTACATTTTATTTGTCAAGTGCATTTGTGTTTCTGGTACTTATTGCTAATTATAATAGTGAATACAATCCTTTTATTTTATTAGGTGCCTTTATTCTTGTTTGGGTTAATGATACATTTGCCTTTTTGGTTGGGAAAAATTTTGGAAAACAAAAACTTTTTGAGTCCATTTCACCAAAGAAAACCGTTGAAGGTTTTATAGGTGGTTTGTTTTTTTCATCAGTAGCTAGCTATTTTATTGCTACCTTTACGGAAACATTAAGTTTTAATTATTGGCTTGTTTTAGCTATTATTATTAGTGTTTTTGGTACTTTGGGAGATTTAATAGAATCCAAATTTAAACGTCAAGCAGGCGTTAAAGATAGTGGTGTAATTATGCCAGGTCATGGCGGATTGTTAGATCGATTAGATAGTATTATTTTTGCAGCACCTTTTATTCATTTGTTTTTAGAATTTATATAGCATGTTTCACAAAGAAGGACATAAAATTATTTTAGGAGCGCTTATCGTTATTGTGGCGTTATTTTTAATCACTGACACGTATGTTATGCTACCATGGCTAAACATGTTAATCATGATTACGTTGTTGGTGTTTTTACTTCTAATTTTACAATTCTTTAGAAATCCTAAACGGCAAACCGCTTATAATGATAAGCATGTTGTATCTCCAGTGGATGGTAAAGTTGTGGTTATAGAAGAAGTTTTTGAAAAAGAATATTTTAAAGAAAAACGCATTCAAGTTAGTATTTTTATGTCGCCAATAAATGTGCATGTAACCAGATATCCAATAGGAGGTCGTGTGGTTTATAGTAAATACCATCCAGGAAAATATTTAGTAGCATGGCACCCAAAAGCAAGTGAAGAAAACGAACGTACAACTGTTGTTGTGGAAAATGAAGTTTTTGGAATGGTGTTGCACAGACAAGTTGCTGGAGCATTGGCGAAACGTATCGTTAATTATGCTCAAGAAGGTGACCAAGTAAATCAAGGAGGTGAATCTGGATTTATTAAATTTGGTTCACGTGTAGACCTATTTTTACCTTTGGATGCAAAAATTAACGTATCACTAAATCAAAAAGTTCGTGGTGCAGAAAGTATTATAGCCGAAAAATAATGACTTCTGAAGAATTAGATATCGCCTTCAAAGAAGCTGTTGATAGGATTAACGACCATCAAGAGCCATTTCCTGCGGATTTTTTACTACGCTTATACGCCTATTTCAAAAAAGCTAGTAACGATTATAATAGACCAAGCAATAGTAGTAAACCATTAATTACCGCATTTAAAACAAATGCACTCTTCCAAATTCAAAATATTTCACAAGACGAAGCGAAGGAAACCTATATAGAGCTCGTCAATAATTATTTCCTTTATCGAAAATAAGTAGGATCTTCCTAGTATAAGGTTTCAGATATATTCAACTTTTTTAATTGCTAATTGTTTTTCAAAACAAACTCCAAAGGCTTTCCTGTAGCACCATTTGGGAAACTAATACCTAGCATAGCTGAAATTGTTGGAGCAATATCTGGAATAACCGTTTTTTCAAGCGTACTACCATTAGCAATACCTTTTCCGAAAAATAATAAAGGTACGTGTGTATCATAATTAAATCCACTTCCATGTGTAGAACCTGTTTGGCTATACGAAATAAAGGCAGCATCAGGAATCATTAATACATCGCCAGAACGTTTTTGATTATAGCCATTTTGCAATAAAGATTCTATTCCAATTGTAAATGATGAATTGGTCATAGTTGAGGCAGAAAATATCTTGGAAATATTCTCGTAGCTGATGAGCTCATTGACAATAATTTCTTGAACATCGGTTATATTTAGTTTGAGCTCATTTATTTTATCTCTATTCAGAAATACCTGGTTATTACTGACGTTCTCAATTAAATCCTCCGCACCAAAGCGTTCAGTCATAAAAGTACTAAACCGTTTTTTAGTTTCCGAATTGTTTAAATATCCAGAAGGGATTTTTACAGATTTTAAGTAGGAAGGTACTTCAACAGCACCATGGTCGGCAGTTAAAAACACGGTATATTCTCCAGTACCTATTGTTTTATCTAAATATTTAAAAAAACGCTCTAAATCCAAATCTAAACGTAAATACGTGTCTTCTATTTCTTTAGAATTTACACCAAAATTATGACCTACATAATCCGTACTAGAATAACTTAAAGTTAAAACATCGGTAATATTATCCATTCCTAGCTGTTCACCAGATATGGCAGCCATAGCAAAATCGGTTGTTAAACTATTTCCATAGGGTGTGGCTTTTAAAATATCAAAACCACTGTTGACATTTTTTAATTGGCTCAAATCATAAGGGAAAGTTGCCGTTTCTTGACCTTTAAAACCGCCTTCAAACGTATTTAAATCTGAACCACTTTCTGTATACGTCTCAATAGGGTACAGGGTATTCCATATTTTTATGTATGATTCGGCTGCGTCAGATGTGTTGAAATCCTTAACCCAGTTAGGCAAGTCATTCATATAGAAAGAGCTACTTATCCAACTTCCTTCATCTTTACCATGAAACCAATATGCGGCATTTGCTACATGTCCTGCTGGTAAAATGGCACCTCTATCTTTTAATGCTACACCTATAGTTTTACCTTGCATTTGGGTAAACAAGCGATTTTCATCTGCAAAAGATGTTGTTTGCATACGATGTGGCGACATCTTTCCTGCATCATCTAAAGTCCCTAAAGACTGTACAGTTTCATCGCCAGCGCAATAAACGAAATCTTTACGCTCTTTATCATACCAATTATTTCCAATAATACCATGGTATTTTGGCGTTGTTCCTGTAAAAACCGAAGCATGTCCTGGTCCTGTATAGGTTGGAATGTAATTAAAGTGATTGTTTTTACAATTAAAACCGGCATTCATCATACGTTTAAATCCACCTTCCGAGTATTTATTATAGAAACGTGTTAAATAGTCATAGCGCATTTGGTCCACTACAATACCAACTACCAATTTTGGACTACTATTTAAAATCTTTTCTGTTGAACCTAAAGTATTGGTAGTCGTTTTTTGCGCATGACAAGTGCTGAAAAGAATGACACTAATTATAATAAGGATACTATTTTTCATTTCGAAGGATATTTAAAAATCAAAAGTAATGATTTTTAAATATCATTAAATAAAATTACCGTTAATTACATTTTTGTTTTTTATTTTAGCAAGAACAAAACGCAGAATGAATTACCTACATAATATTGGCGCTTACTTTTTGATGATTAAGGCCATGTTTCGTAAGCCTACTAAATGGTCCGTTATGAAACGCTTAATACTTAATGATATCGATGACTTAATTATTGGGTCTTTAGGTATTGTTGCCTTTATTTCTTTCTTTGTTGGTGGTGTTGTTACCATTCAAACAGCGCTTAACATGACAAGTCCTTTAATTCCTAAAACGCTTATTGGGTTTGCAACGCGACAATCTGTAATTTTGGAATTTGCGCCTACGTTTATTTCAGTAATTATGGCTGGTAAAGTGGGTTCATTTATTACATCTAGTATTGGTACCATGCGTGTAACAGAGCAAATAGATGCTCTAGAAGTCATGGGAATTAACGCTGTAAACTATTTGGTGTTTCCAAAATTTGTGGCACTTATGCTATATCCTTTTGTCATTTCAATTGCTATGTTTCTTGGTATCGTTGGAGGTTTAGCGGCTTGTTATTTTGGAGGATACAGTTCGGTTGCTGACTATATAACTGGCGTGCAATCAGAATTTATTCCATTTCATATTACCTACGCATTTATTAAAACAACTATTTTTGCATTTCTTCTTGCCACCATTCCATCGTATTACGGTTATTATATGCGAGGTGGAGCTCTGGAAGTTGGTAAAGCCAGCACAACCTCATTTGTTTGGACGAGCGTTATGATTATACTTTGTAACTATATATTAACCCAATTGTTATTAAGCTAATGATAGAAGTTAAAAATTTACATAAATCTTTTGGTGATGCGCATATTTTAAAAGGTGTTTCAACATCTTTTGAAAAAGGCAAAACAAGTTTGGTGATTGGTCAGAGTGGTTCTGGTAAAACAGTTTTTCTAAAATGTTTGTTGGGTTTATTTAGTCCAGAAGAAGGTGCTATTTTATATGATGGCAAGGTGTATTCCGAATTGTCTGGAGACGAAAAAAGTGATTTACGTGCTGAAATGGGCATGGTATTTCAAGGCAGTGCTTTATTTGATTCTATGACGATTTTAGAAAATGTAATGTTTCCGTTACGCATGTTTACCAAGCAAAGTAAAAGTGAAATGCAAGATCGAGCCGATTTTGTGTTGAAACGTGTGAATTTAGAAGATGCTCATAAAAAATACCCAAGTGAAGCATCAGGTGGTATGCAAAAGCGTGTTGCTATTGCTCGTGCCATTGTAAATAAACCAAAATACCTTTTTTGTGATGAACCTAATTCAGGTTTAGATCCTAAAACGGCTATGGTTATTGATAATTTGATTCATGAAATTACCGAAGAATATAACATGACGACCATTATAAATTCTCATGATATGAATTCTGTTATGGAAATAGGTCAGAAAATTGTCTTTTTAAAAGATGGACTCAAAGAATGGGAAGGCTCCAAAGAAACGATTTTTAAAACCGATAATGAAGCCGTAACCAACTTTGTATATTCGTCTGAATTGTTTAAAAAAGTGCGCCAAATGTACTTGGAAGAACGCGCTTAAAACACCTATTGTATTTGTCTTACCACCAACGTATCAAGCTTTAATTTTACTTTCAACCAGCGCTCTAATTTATCTTGCTCTTTGGCAATACCAGCCGTATTTATCTTTTCTCTATCCCATTTAACAGAGAATACTGAAATGGTATCTGTTTTCTCAAAATCAGATTCTATTTCATTGGCATAGCTGAAACGCTCTAAATTCTCGTAGTTAATTTTAACCTCTTGAATAACATCATTAAATGGAATGGTGTTTTTTTCATATGCCGATAACAATTTTACACGATCTTCTAAAAAACTGATTTTTTGCGATTGCGAAATTAAGTCAATAGAATCGCGATAGCGCAACTGTTCCATGAACTTCATGTTGTCATATTGCTCTGTACGACTTTGATTGAATATGATTCTCGTATTGGCTAAAGCCGGATAATCAGATGTTTTACTTTTTATTAAGTTTATAGTCGTTTCAGGAATTTCACCTAATCCAAACGTATTAAATTCAATATAGGAATCACCATCGTTAAATTTAGGAATTGTATTCTTTTTAATATACTCATATTGTGGTAATCCTTTTAATTCATTATCCACAAAACGTTTAGCTTCAGTATCAAAGTTGCTTTGTTGTAATACATTCCAAAATGTAAAACCTGCAGGTATCATCACTACAATCGCTAAAAATGATGCTATTTGAGCAATACGCTTACGTTTTTTTTGAATTGGCATATTTCAACATGGGAAAACGCAATGCTTTTACAACAATAAAGGTTGCTAATGCGATAAAAATCGTGTTGATAATAAACAGATACATAGCGCCAAAAAAGTAAGGCCAATTAGCTTTAGCTAAACCATAACCTGCCGTACATAAAGGTGGCATTAAGGCTGTTGCTATAGCTACACCAAATATGGCAGAAGCTATTGTTCCACGTTTTGTTTTGGCGATTATTAATGCTGCACCACCAAAAAAGGCTATTAAAACATCACGAATATCTGGTTGAACACGACCTAATAATTCAGATGTATCTTCACTTAATGGGAATAACCAAAAGAATAAATAAGCGGTTAATAAACTCAACACAATCATGATGGCTAAATTTATCAACGATTTTTTCATGGTGTCAATATCATTCACAGCCACAGATAATCCGATACCTAATATAGGACCCATAAGTGGTGAAATTAACATGGCACCAATAACAACTGCTGTTGAGTTGGCATTTAATCCAATAGAAGCCACGAAAATAGAACAAACAAGAATCCATGCGGTTGCGCCTTTAAATGAAATATCTCGTTTTATGGCTTCCGTGGTTTCATCACGATCTGTATCCTCACGGAAATCTAATAATTCAATTAAGAATTTTTTTGACATTCTCAAAAAGACCTTTGGCGTCTTTTCGTACCGCTTTTTTCGATTCCGCAACGGCAGCCTCTTTTTTCGCCTCTTCTGCAGCGGCTTCTTTTTTTAACTCTTCTTCAGAAAAGTTGAATTTATTTTCTTCCATGTTTAAATGAATTGATCTCCAAAATTATCTTTAACGCGTTGTAATGTTTCTTTTATGTCTTGTTCTTTAGACTTCGGAAAGATAAGTAAAACTTCATCTTTGTCAACTATTATATAATCGTTTAAACCATCAATTACAACGAGTTTCTTTCCTTTAGTCCGAATCATGTTTCCTGAAGCATCTTCAGTCAAAGTTTGCGCGTTAACAACCGCATTATTGTTGGAGCCTTTATCAAGCTTGTCATATAAACTGCCCCAAGTTCCTAGATCATTCCAGTCAAAAGTTGCTGGAAGAACGTACACATTTTTTGATGATTCCAAAATGGCATAATCCACTGAAATATTTTCGGCTTTACCATAATTTTCAGCTATAAATGACGACTCGTTTTCTGTATTGTATGTAGGTATTCCTTTTTGAAAAAGTCCAAATAAAGCTGACTGATTTGTTTTAAAAGCATCTATAACACTGGCTACGCTCCACATGAAAATCCCAGCATTCCACAAAAAATTTCCTTGTTCTATAAAAGATTTGGCAGTTTGGTAGTCTGGTTTTTCTCTAAATTGATTGACGGGTTTTATATTTGTTTCTGCCGATTTGGTGTATTCAATATAGCCATAGCCTGTATTTGGAAATGTTGGTTTGATGCCTAATGTCATTAAGGCATCATGTTCAGAACAAAAATCAAAAGCTTGCTGAACATTATTAGTAAATGCGGCTTCATCTTCAATCCAATGATCACTTGGCGCTACAATCATCAGAGCATCCGGATTTTCTTTTTGAATTTTTAAGGATGCATATAAAATACAAGGAGCCGTATTTCGCATTGCAGGTTCCAGAACTACTTGACGTTTAGTTACTTCGGGAAGTTGTTCAAAAACCAAGTCGTTATAGCGTTCATTGGTTAAAATGAAAATATTCTCTTTAGGGATAATTTGACTTAATCGGCTGAAGGTTTTTTGAATTAATGTATCACCAGTGCCTAACATATCATGAAATTGCTTCGGGAAATCTTGTGTGCTAACAGGCCAGAATCTTGAGCCTACGCCTCCTGCCATTAATATGGCGTAATAGTTTTTATTCATTTCGTTTCATTTAACCAATATCAATTTTATTGAGGGAATTCTGATAAGGTATTCATTAATCATATAATAATTCTACTTCTGCATTTGGGTTGAAAAGATACAATTTTCCTGTTTTAATTTCCATGCATTCAATACGTTTTACGCGTTTATTGCCTTTTTTGAAAATTTTCCCATTATAAAGTATAAAGGTTTGTCCAAAAGGAATTTCAAAAACGTACGTTTTATCATTTGGTGGATCAAACTGTTTTAATGCGAAAGCTAATTTTATGTCTGTATCACTGCTAGCTTTCGGGTTTTTAAAATGATTTGCCAAAAGTGGTAGTAAATCCATAGGAAAAACAGCTGGATTCAAAAATGGAAGCATCAGTTTTTGAAAGGTGTGCTTCCAAGCTTTTCCATGTGGTTTAATGCCTTTTCCGAAATTTTTATAAGCTTCAAAATGGGCTATTTCATGAATAAGAGTAATTAAAAAGCGATAAGAATTTAAATTGGAATTTATGGTTATTTCATGATTTCCATTTAGTAAACGTCTGTAATCACCATGCCGTGTTTTGCGTTCGGTTTTTATTTTCACTGTTAATTCATCATGATCCAACAACGCAATTATTTGCGAGATAGCAGCTTCAGGTATATAGGATTTAAGGGTGTTTTCCATAGTGCAAAATAACGTAATTCTTAATTGATTTTTGAATATTAAAAGCTGTTATTTTTTTAAATAATTATAAAGAAAATTCAATTAAAAAAAAGCCTATTTCAATTTTATGAAATAGGCTTTTCAGACAATCAAAAAAAAGCAATTATTCTTTACTCTGTTGACCTTTAATCGTCTTTTTATCAATATCAAAATCGTTGGTTTCAATATTGGTATTTCCAGTTGGATTCGTCGGGTTTGTTTGTCCCTTGGTTGGTTTAAATTTTCTTTTATCTGTTATAGTTCCCATAGTTTTAATTTTTTTTGATTCATTTTAATATAATGTTTTTCCTGCTGTTTTTTATTAAAACTATCTTAAAATCAGATTTTTAAATGTTAAAATTGTGTATAGTTAGATATCGATAAAAACCATTTTATACGAAGATTAGGAATTAAATAAGTTTACCTTTGTCGCTAACTTAAGAAGTGACCTCTTTATTTTATTGGATTATCACTTCACAAAAATTATATATGTCATTTAGCTCATTAGGTTTGTCTGACGCCCTTTTAAAAGCGGTCAGTAAGCAAGGTTATGAAACACCTTCTCCAATTCAACAAAAAGCAATCCCAGCAGTTCTTGAAGGACGTGATGTTTTAGCATCTGCACAAACAGGAACAGGTAAAACAGCAGGTTTTACACTACCGTTATTACAAATATTATCACAAAAAACAACTTCCAATCGAAGACCGATTCGTGCGCTAATTTTAACGCCAACGCGTGAGTTAGCTGCGCAAGTATATGAAAACGTAAAATCGTACAGTGAATTTACGGATTTACGATCATTGGTTATTTTTGGAGGCGTAAACCAGAAACCACAAGTAGCATCCCTTAATCGAGGTGTTGATATTTTGGTGGCAACACCAGGACGTTTGCTTGATTTACAGAATCAAGGTGTTATTTCACTAAAGCAGGTAGAAATTCTGGTTCTTGATGAAGCTGATAGAATGTTAGATATGGGTTTTTTACGCGACATAGAACGGATTATGGCCTTAATGCCACCTAAAAGACAAAATTTATTGTTTTCGGCCACGTTTTCTAAAGATATAAAAAAACTAGCCAACGGAATTTTAAGAAAGCCTGTTTTAGTAGAAGCAACTCCTGAAAATTCCACAGTTGATGCTATTACACAAAAAGTATATCGCGTTGCTAAAGGCAAGAAAACCGACTTAATTATCAAATTGATATTAGATGGTAATTGGAATCAGGTGCTTGTGTTTACACGAACAAAACATGGAGCAAACAAACTTTGCAAGAAAATGATAAGCAGCGGAATTACAGCAGCTGCTATTCATGGAAATAAAAGTCAAGGAGCAAGAACAAAGGCATTAGCAGGATTTAAATCGAGTAAAATAAGTGTTTTAGTGGCTACAGATATTGCTGCACGAGGATTAGATATTCCATTATTACCACATGTTATTAATTTTGAATTGCCGAATATTTCTGAAGATTATGTGCATCGAATAGGAAGAACAGGTAGAGCAGGAGCAAGTGGAGAAGCTATTTCGTTGGTAAGTGCTGATGAAACTACGTTTTTACGTGATATAGAAAAATTAGTTGGTGAGAAAATTCCCGTAACTATTATGGAAGGTTTTGAACCAGATCCAAATGCCTCTACACAACCAATTAAGCAAGGCCAAGGTAGAAATCAACAAAGAAGCCCTAAAAAACAGAAGTCTGGTTCTCCAAGGAATTCATCAGATAATTCGTCTAGAAAATCAAATAGATCCAACGATAATCGTTCAGCTAAAAAAAGACCTAATAGAAGAAGAGATTAAATATGAGTCCAGAATTAAGAGCAAAAATATTAAACGTTTGTAACACCAAAATAGCACAGAAAGGTGAGAATGTTGGTTTATCTTTCTATGCCTTTTTCGCAAATAAAAATGATAATCCTAAATTGTTAATGGAAGCTGCAACATGGTGGATAGAAGCCCATCAATTAGATCATTTTGAAAAAGCCGTTAAAATTAAAAATCTAGTTTCTTAAACATTATGGAACAGCAACCAAATAATCCATTACACGGTGTAAAACTAGAAGAAATTATTGTTGCTTTAGAAGCACATTATGGTTGGGAATATATGGGTTATACTATAAAAATTAAGTGTTTTACTGATAATCCTTCAGTCAAATCTAGTCTTAAATTTTTACGACGAACACCTTGGGCTCGGAGTAAAGTAGAAGCTATGTATTTAAACATGTTGAAAAATAAATAATGCGGCATATTTTCAATGCAACTATAGACTAATTAAACTCCCAACCAAAGGTAGACTGGAATACATAATCTGATACGGAAGCACCTTCAACAGGTTTACTGTCATAATTATAGGTTAAGCCTAATTTGATGAAGAAGTCTAACGGTAAATCATATTTTAAATTCAGATTATAATCTGCACGATAACGACCACCTTCTGTTAAACTTGGGTAGAAAGTTAGGTCTGTATTTAAACTAAAATCACTAAAATCGAACATATTTAATGTTAGGTTTCCATAGGCTTCCAAGGAATTACGGTTGGCATCAATTACATCATTATATTGTTCATTGTTCCATGCTAAACCAAAACCTCCTCCAAAAAATAATTTGTTGGAGTGCACAAAATATTTTCCTAAACCACCTTTGACGGTTGAACGTAATTTTAGTTTTTGCTCATCGTTGGATAAAAAACTCGCATCTGTAGAGTAAAAATAATCATTTTTCATAAAGTACTTAAAACCAATATTCGCATCAGTCCGATTGGTTTCCGGTACGCCATCTTGATTGCTTCGTACGGAATTATAACTTCCAGTTAAAAGCCATTTGTAGGCTGTGTAACTTAAATTACTATTAACAGAAAATTGACTTAAGTTGTTACTTTTTGTGATGTTGTATCCAACAGAAACGGAAGCAACAATTCGTGAAAGAAAATCACCTTTAACGGGTTTTATATAAACTATATCTGCAATTGGAATTATGATTTCAACGCCATTTTCAAAAATAGTTACGTTTCCTAAATCATCACCTTTAGTCTTAAAAGTACTATTAATTCGTCTTCCATCAGATAAAGTGAGCAAAAATGTTTGTTCACTACTCACACGAATAATATCTATCCATGTAATTTTAAAATCAGAATCGCTGTAGTCCGTTTTAACTGTTACTACGCCTCTATCCATCGATTTTATTTCTCCAATTATTTTATCATTATTTTTTAATACAATCGTGTCGTTCTGCGACCAGGATAGTTGAGATAATAAAGTGAGAAATAAAAATAGAGTAAAGGTTAAAAATGAGTTGAGCTTATATTTTTTCGTCATAATGAATCAGATAGTATTTCAAAAATAAAAAAATAGATTTTTTAAAACGAATTAGTCAATAATAGATTTATGTTTTTTTTAAATTTTTTTTAACCAAATACCTAAATAATAATAGAAATGGAAATCCATGAAATAGCAAATCAAACCAATCCATTGGCTCCATACCGGTAGCACCTCCAACAAGCCATTTTAGTTTGCCCCAAATATGTGGTTCTGGGAAAAATGGAGCAAGCCCAAGCGTTAGGCATAATAAAAGTAATAATTTCCAATCATTTAGAATTTTTGACATGGACAGATTTTATGAAATGATAGTTTTTACAAAGCTATGAACTTTGTTAATACCTTCATGTTTAAGATGTTTAATAAAAGCACTTCCTATTATCGCACCTTTGGCGTATTTAGTAGCTTGATTAAATGTTTCTGCAGTTGAAATACCAAAACCAATTATCTGCGGATTTTTTAAATGCATATCTTTAATACGTTTAAAATAGATCATTTGCTCATCACCAAATCCAGATTGACTACCTGTTACGCTAGCACTACTTACCATGTATATAAATCCGTTTGAAATGTCATCAATAAAACGAATACGTTTTTCAGATGTTTGTGGTGTAATTAAAAAGACATTGATGAGTCCGTGTTTTTCAAAAAGGACTTTGTAGTTGTCATTATAAACATCAACAGGTAAATCGGGAATTATTAATCCGTCAATACCTATTTCTTGACATTTTTTACAGAACGCTTCCACACCATATTGCAATATAGGATTAAAATAGCCCATGATTATTAATGGAATAGAAACGGTTTTGCGAATATCTTTCAAATGATTAAAAAGCGTTTCTGTTGTCATGCCATTTTTTAATGCTTGTTTAGAGCTTGCTTGAATAGTTGGGCCATCTGCAAGCGGATCACTAAATGGTAAGCCAATTTCTATCATATCCACACCACTTTTTTCAAGGTCTTGAATGATGGAAACGGTATCTTCTATTTGGGGAAATCCAGCAGTAAAATATATGGATAAAAGCTTTTTGTTAGTTTGCAATTTTTGATTAATTCTGTTCATTTCTTTGGTCTTTCGTTAACCTGAACTTGTTTCAGGGTCTTATTGTTTTCTTACAAATTAAAATATTCACTATATGTGCTTAAATCCTTATCACCACGACCCGATAAACTAACCACAACAATATCATTTGGTTGAAATGTTTTTTCTTTAAAAACAGCCAAGGCATGTGCGGTTTCAATGGCAGGAATAATACCTTCTAATTTGGATAATTCTATTCCAGCTTGCATGGCTTCATCATCTGTAATAGATATAAATTCAGCACGACCCGATTGATATAAATGCGCGTGCATTGGGCCAACACCAGGATAATCCAAGCCAGCTGAAATGGAATAAGGTTCTGTAATTTGTCCATCGTTAGTTTGCATCAGTAAAGTTTTGCTACCATGAATAATACCTATTTTTCCTAATGCAGACGTAGCTGCACTTTCACCTGAATTGACGCCTTTTCCAGCAGCTTCAACTGCAATAAGTTTAACAGACGTGTCTTCTAAAAAATGATAGTAAGCTCCTGCTGCATTGCTTCCACCACCAACACAAGCTATCACATAATCCGGATTTGGGTTACCTTCTTGTTCTTGTAATTGCCATTTTATTTCTTCTGAAACGATGGCTTGAAAACGGGCTACCATATCAGGATATGGATGTGGACCAACCACACTTCCAATTATATAATGTGTGTTCAAAGGATTATTAATCCAATCGCGAATGGCTTCATTTGTGGCATCTTTTAGTGTTTTACTACCAGATGTTGCAGGAACAACTTTGGCTCCAAGCATATTCATGCGTGCTACATTTGGTGCTTGTCTAGCCATGTCAATTTCACCCATGTATACTATACATTCCAAGCCCATTAAAGCACAAACAGTTGCTGTAGCAACACCATGTTGTCCAGCACCAGTTTCGGCAATAATGCGTTTTTTACCCAAACGTTGTGCCATAAGAATTTGACCAATGGTATTGTTGATTTTATGAGCACCTGTGTGATTTAAATCTTCGCGTTTTAAATAAATTTTTGTGTTGTATTTTTCTGAAAGGCGTTTGGCAAAATACAAAGGAGATGGTCTGCCTACATAATCTCTAAGCAACGCTTTAAATTCCTTTTGAAAATCAGGCTCGGCCATGACTTTTAAGTATTTTTGACGCAATTCTTCTACGTTTGGATAAAGCATTTCAGGAATGTATGCACCTCCAAATTCACCGTAATATCCTTTTTCGTTAATGTTGTATGTCATATTTTTAGTTCCTAAAATATCACTAGAAGTGACTTAATTTATTTTTAAATTCGTTTAACTTTTTAATCTCTTTTACGCCTGGTTCTGTTTCAAATGCGCTATTTAAATCTAATGCATAACAATATTTTGAAATGTCTTCCTTTAAGAAGTTCTTGATATTTTCTAATTGTTCCAGACCTATTCCGCCACTTAAAACAAAGGGTTTTTTTGAGGGATATTTTTTTAATATTTCCCAATTGAAAGCATATCCATTTCCACCTTGAAGTTTGCCTTTGGTATCAAATAAAAATTTGTCCACCTTGTTTTCAAACGGTTTTAATTGATTAAAATCGAAATTTTTGCCAACACTAAACACTTTCCAAATCTCAAAATCTTTAGTAGCATAGAGGGTTGCGAGTCCATTGAGATTTAAAACAAATTCTTTGGACTGATCACCATGAAGTTGCACAACATCTAAATTATAATTATTAGAAATGGTTATAATTTCTTCTGTTGAAGTATCTACAAATACACCCACTTTTTTAATGGATTGTGATAAATCTGGAATAATACCATCAAAATAACGCGCTGATTTCTTATAAAAGATAAAACCTAGATAATCGGGCTGCAACGTGGCAACTGATTCTATGTTTTCAGGAAATTTCATGCCGCAAACTTTCAATTTCATCTTATTCTATATTATTTTTTCATTTCTCAAAAATCACTCGAAGTGACGTGCTCTAAATTTTTAATAAAAGTTGTAGCACTTTTACCTGGATTATCTGTTTTCATGAAATTTTCGCCTATTAAAAAACCTTGAAAACCATATGGTTTTAATTGTTTGATGGCTTCAACAGTACTGATACCGCTTTCGGACACTTTTATGAAATTGTCAGGAATTAATTGACTTAAATTCTTACTGGTTTCTATTGAAACTTCAAAGGTTTTTAAATTCCGATTGTTGACACCAATCATATCCAAACTCGGCATGATGGATTTTTGCAACTCGGCTTCGTTGTGAACTTCTAAAAGAACTTCTAAACTTAAACTTTTGGCCAATTCAGAAAAAGCTTTAATTTCTTCTTTTGTTAAGATGGCAGCAATTAATAAAATAACATCAGCTCCATTAGCTTTGGCTTCTAAAATTTGATACGCATCAATTATAAATTCTTTGCGCAAAAGTGGGAGGTTACAACTGGCTCTTGCCAGTAATAAATCGTCCAAAGAACCACCAAAATATTTGCCATCTGTTAAAACAGACATACCGCAAACGCTTGCTTTTTCATAGCCTTGTGCCACATCAAATACATTTACATTATGATTGATAACCTGTTTGGAAGGTGATCGTCTTTTATGTTCGGCTATGATACCTGAATTACTTTTTTGTAAATTTTCGACTAAAGAAAACGTTTCACGTTCAAATATTATAGATTGCTCCAATTGTGCAATAGGAATAAGCTGTTTTCTTAAGGCAACTTCCTGACGTTTATCTGCAACTATTTTTTCTAAAATGTCCATTTTATAGTTTCTAAATTATTTACTTAAGGCTACTAATTTATCAAAACGCTTTTTAGCTGCACCACTTTTTAAAGATTCTTGGGCTAAAGCAAAACTTTGAGATATAGATGTATTTCTTACCGTTGAAATGGCTATTGCAGCATTGGCGCATACCACATTATTTTGAGCATTGGTGCCTTGTCCATTTAAAATATGCGTAAATATTTTAGCGGATGAAGCTATTGAATCTCCTCCATGAATGGCTTCTTGAGTTAGTGCCTCAACCCCAAAATCGGTTGGATTTAGCATTTTTTCAGATGCATTATTAATCACTTTTGCAGAACCTGTTAATGAAATTTCATCATAGCCATCCAGAGCATGTACAATGCTATAGTTTTTATCGGTATTTTGATATAGATAACTGTACAATCGCAAAAGTTCAAGACTAAAAACGCCAACCATTTGATTTTTTGGAAAGGCTGGATTTACCATAGGTCCTAACATATTAAAAAATGTTTTGACGCCCAATTCTCTACGAATAGGTGCAACATTTTTCATAGCAGGATGAAATAACGGTGCATGTAAAATACAAATGCCAGCATCATCTAAACAGGTTTTTAGAAACCCAATGTCATTACTAAATTTCACGCCTAAATGCTCCATGACGTTTGATGAACCACAAGCAGAGGACACACCATAATTGCCGTGTTTGGCTACGTTTACTCCAGCTCCTGCTGTTACAAACGATGCTAAAGTTGAAATATTAAAGGTGTCTTTTCCATCGCCTCCAGTTCCACATAAATCAATTGCATTATAACCTTTCAAATCTACCGGAATGCATAATTCTAATAAGGCATCACGAAAACCTTGAAGTTCCTCAAGGGTAATATTCCGCATCATATAAACTGTTAAAAAGGATGCAATCTGACTCTGATTGTAATTATCTTTTGAAATATTAACTAAAACATTTTTGGCTTCCTCGCTAGAAATATGCTCTTGATTAATAAGTCTGTTAAGTATGTTTTTCATCTTCTGGATACTATTTTTTCATATTTTAAAATACACTACAAATACTATTCGTCAGTTCGAGTGATCTCGATTTTCATCGAGATTTTATCGAGAACCTCAAAAACCACTCCTTCCATTCGGCAGGCAGGAGAAGTGACATCTTCTCGATATTAATTTTAATTTCTATTTATTAAAGGATTATGTCTTCAGCCAATTTGCCAACATTTGCTTACCATTAGGCGTTAAAACAGATTCTGGATGAAACTGAACACCACGAACATCAAATATTTTATGACGTAGTGACATAATTTGTCCGTTTTCATCATAAGATGTGGCCTCCAAAACATCTGGTAAATTTTCCTGAACAACCCAAGAATGGTAACGACCAACTTCTATGTTTTTTCCTAACCCGTTGAAAAGTGCTTCATCATCAACTGAAACAGTAATTTGAGTAGCAACACCATGAAACACGGTTTCCAAATTTGTTAACGTACCACCAAAAACTTCGCCAATGGCTTGTTGACCCAAGCAAACACCTAAAATACTTTTTGTGGATGCATATTTTTTAATAATGGCTTTAAGTAATCCAGCTTCGTCTGGAATTCCAGGACCAGGAGATAATACAATTTTATCAAAAGGCTCAACGTCGTCCAAATTGAGTTGATCATTCCGTTTTACAGTTACTTGGCAATCTAAATCTTCTAAATAATGTACCAAATTATAGGTAAAACTATCATAATTATCAATAACTAATATACGTGTGTTGTTTTCCATTTTCTAGATTTCCGTTGCTAATTCTATGGCTTTTGTTAAAGCGCCTAATTTATTATAAACTTCTTGCAATTCGTTTTCTGGATTGGATTTAGAAACCAAACCAGCACCAGCTTGCCAATGTAATTCGTGATTTTTACTCAAAAATGTTCGAATCATAATGGCATGGTTAAAATTACCTTGAAAATCCATAAATCCGATAGCTCCTCCATAAAAATCACGACTTGTGGTTTCATATTTTTCAATGAGTTGCATGGCTTTATGTTTTGGTGCTCCACTTAATGTTCCAGCTGGAAACGTGTCAGCAACCATTTGCATGGTTGTGGTCTCTGTATGTTTTTTACCAGTAACTTTACTTACTAAATGAATAACATGAGAGAAAAATTGAATTTCTCTATAGGTTTCAACTTTTACTTGACTTCCATGACGGCTTAAATCGTTCCTCGCCAAATCAACTAACATCACATGTTCTGCATTTTCTTTATCATCTTCAGCTAATTGTTTTGCCAACATCGCATCTTTCTCGTCATTACCAGTTCGTTTAAATGTTCCAGCAATTGGATGTATTTCTGCTTTATCATCTTGAACGATTAATTGAGCTTCTGGAGAACTTCCGAAAATTTTAAAATCGCCATAATCAAAATAGAATAAGTATGGTGATGGATTAATACTTCGCAATGCGCGATAGACATTAAAATCATCACCTTTGAATTTCTGTGAGAATTTTTTAGATAAAACTAACTGAAAAACATCTCCTCGTGCACAATGTTGTTTGGCAAGTTCAACATGTTCTTTATATGCGGCATCCGTTAAATTGGATGTGGTTTCACTTGATGTTGAAAAATTAAATGCTGAAAAATTTCTGGAAGTTATGAGTTGTAATATTTCATCAATATTAGTTTCCGTATTAAAACAATGCGCAAAAATATAGGCTTCATTTTTATGGTGATTTATGGCAATTATATTCTGATAAACTGCATAAAAAATATCAGGAATATCTTGATGACCTTCTTTTTTAGATATTGAAATATCTTCAAAATACCGAACCGCATCATAAGCCATATAACCAAAAATACCGTTATTAATGAATTTAAAATCGGTGTCCGAATGAATTTTAAAACGCTTGGTGAATTTGTGAATACTTTCTACTACATTTTCCTTTTTGGAAATCTTATGTATCAGGCTGCTACCATCTGGAAAGTTTTGAGTTATTTCTTCATTTTTAACCGAAATAGAAGCAATGGGATTGCAGCAGATGTATGAAAACGTATTATCATTCGCATGATAATCGCTACTTTCTAACAAAATGCTATTTGGAAATTTATCTCGAATTTTAAGATAAACACTTACAGGCGTAATGGTATCTGCAAGAATTTTTTTGTAATGGGTATAGAGACTAAATGTTTTCATAGATTTTGGCAATAAAAAAAAGGCTTGTCGTGAATGACAAGCCTTTTTTAGTATGTTTATTTAAAATATACGTATTGGGTTAGTTCACGAATTTTGAGTTTCGATTGTTCCACCACCACGTATGATTTAAAATTAAGTTCATATTATCTTTAATTGAATGTCAAATATAAAATGAAAATTTTACTAACCAAAAGATATTGCATAAAAATGGTTTAAAAGATAGTCTACTCGTTTAAATGTTTGTTAAACCTTAAATCAATTAAAAACAAATATGTATTTTTAACCTTATGAAATATGTGATTTGTTTTTTGGTCCTTTTCATTTGGAACTGTCAAGATGTTTCTAAATCGAATCAAGTTGAAGTATCGAATCTGAATTCCGGAAGTTTTGCAGATAGTCTTCAGGTTTATGATTTTGAAGGTTTGAAACCATTTTTGCATCAGGAAAATGAAATTGTTTACGTTGTTAATTTTTGGGCAACTTGGTGCGCACCATGTATCAAGGAATTACCTGCTTTCGAGAAAATAGGAGAAAATTTTAAATCGAAAAATGTTAAAGTTATATTGGTGAGTTTGGATTTTCCGAGACAATATGAAACCAAACTGAAGCCTTTTATTAAAGAGCATAAATTACAATCTGAAATTTTAGTTTTAAATGATGTGGATGCTAATAGTTGGATTCCGCAAGTGAGCCGAAATTGGAGTGGTGCTATTCCGGCAACACTTATTTATAGTAAAAACAAAAGGGCGTTTTACGAACAAACGTTTACGTATAACGAAATAGAAACAGAACTTTATAAATTTTTAAATTAACAATAAAATGAAAACACTCAAAACAACATGTATACTTTTAGCGGTTATATCCTTTTTTGCTTTTACAGTAAAAACTGAAGACTCTGGATATAAAGTAGGAGATATGGCAACCGATTTTAGCCTAGAAAACATTGATGGAAACATGGTGTCCCTTAAAGATTATACGGACGCAAAAGGGTTTATTGTAATTTTCACCTGTAATACCTGTCCATATGCTGTGGCATATGAAGATCGCATCATCGCATTAGACAAAAAGTATGCCCAAAAAGGCTATCCTGTAATAGCTATTATGCCTAATAATACAGATGTGAAACCTGAAGATAATATGGAAGCCATGAAAGCTAGAGCGAAGTCAAAAGGTTTTACATTTCCGTATTTAATAGATAAAGGGCAACAAATATATCCACAATATGGTGCAACAAAAACGCCTCATGTATATATTTTACAGAAAACAGAACAAGGTAACCAAGTGAAATATATAGGTGCTATCGACGATAATTACCAGGATGCTAAAGCCGTGAATCAAAAATACGCGGAAGATGCTGTTGATGCTTTACTTGCCGGAAAAGCCATAAAGGAAACTCAAACGCGTGCAATTGGATGTAGCATAAAAGTTTAAAAACAATTAAAATTCAAATTTTTAAAATCCGATACGTAACTGTTCGGATTTTTTTTCGTCTATTAATGAAATAGTAGTAATTTTGAATAAATTTAATAAAAATGGCAGATTTAAATCAAGCTGATTGGAGCAATCAATTACAAAATGATGACCAGGCAATTATTGTGGATGTCCGAAGTGATGAAGAGGTTGCTGAAGGTATGATTCCGAATGCACTGCAAATGGATATCTATCAGACGCAGGAATTTATTAGTCAAATTCAGGAATTGGACAAAACTAAAAATTACTATGTATATTGTAGGTCTGGTGGTCGTAGTGCGCAGGCTTGCGCCATTATGAATCAATTGGGTATTGAAAACGCCTATAATTTAATGGGTGGTTTTAGCGATTGGACAGGTAAGGTAATCCAACCATAAATTTAAAATTATGAAAAATATTTTCGGTTTTAGTCTTTTGTTTATTTTGCTAACCTTTAGTAGTTGTCAAGAATCATCAAAAAATAATGACATCATTCAAGTTGTAACTGCTGAAGAAATGCAGGCACTTTTAGACTTGGATGACGTGCAACTTATAGATGTGAGAACTCCTGAAGAATATGCCGAAGGCTACATTGATAATTTTCAGAATATCGATTTCTTATCGGCAACATTTGAGGAAGATATTTTAAAATTAGATAAAAATAAACCGGTTATTTTATATTGCAGGTCTGGTGGTAGAAGTGCTAAATGTGCTAAAAAAATGTTGGAAGCTGGTTTTGTGAAAATTTATGATTTACAAGGTGGTATTTCCAAATGGGAACACGATGGTCACGAAATTGTTATGACCAATTAATTTACGATTCATAAATTTAGAAATTTCTTAAATTTTCCTATATCTAACCGTCAAGGTGCTTTGCAGTTAATTTCTTCTCAAATTATATCAATTCTTAAAATAATTAAATAATAGTTACATTAATTTTTTTTTATATTCACACAACTATTAACCCTAGTGGAGTAAGGAAATGCCTCTAAAATTTACATTACTTTTAGCGTTACTGTTTTTATATCCGAAGTTAGAAATCTATGCTTCTGACCTGGATGATTCTACTATTATTTACAAAAATGAACATTACAGCATTCAGCAGATTTTAAGTAAGTATTTGCAAATAAATTCAATAAGTGGCAACGAGTTTGAAGCTGGAGAATTTCTTAAAAACCTATGTAAAGAAAATGGGTTGTTTATTACTCAAATGGGTAATGAAAATGGTAATTATAACTTTTCAGCTTCCATTCGTCCTTTAGAAAAAGATCTTTTAAATATTGTGTTGTTAAACCATATAGATGTTGTACCTCCTGGCGATTTAGATAAATGGGAATTCCCACCTTTTTCTGGAGCAATTACGGATTCTGAAGTTTGGGGACGTGGTGCTTTTGATAACAAAGGCATGGCCATCATGCAATTATTTAGTGTTATTGAAATTGCAAATCGGTTTAAGAATAAACCTATAAAATATAATGTGACATTTTTAGCGGTGTCCTGCGAAGAAACACAATGTGAAGGTGGAATAGGATATGTTATTGAAAATTATCTTGATATTATAAATCCAGCCGTTGTTATTGGAGAAGGTCCACCTGCATTAAAAGGACTTATTACAAACAAGCCAGATTTATCTATTTTTGGTGTTTCAGTGACACAAAAAAGAGCACTTTGGTTGCGGTTAAACCTAGAAATAAAAACGAATGGCCATAGTTCAGTAACGCCTTTAACTTATGCCAACAAAGAAATGGTTACAGCGCTTAATAATCTGTTGGATAAAAAACCAAAAATTTCATATAACAAACTAACTATTAGTCTTTTAAAAAGTTTTGGAGATCTCAATGAAGGTTTTACAGGATTTGCCTTAAAGCATCCCAAGTTTTTCAAACCGCTTATTACAGCTAAACTTCGGAAGGAGCCCGTTTTAAGAGCACTTTTTACGAATACGATTACGTTAACCAGTTTAAGCGATGGTAACACTAAATTTAATGTGATTCCTGATGACGTTTCGGCTATTTTGGATTGCAGACTATTGCCAAATGAATCCACTGAAAATTTCATATCATATTTAAAAAAGTCCTTGGACAATGACTTAATTGAAATTGAAATTATTAAAGAAACGCTGTATTCAGACCCATCTTCTGAAAATACCATATTTTACAAAAACCTGAAAGGTGCCATTCAGCAAAATTATCCGTATTCTAAAATAGCTTCGGTAATACTTCCTAATGCTAATGATGCTCCAGCTTTTAGAGCACATGGAATTCCTGCTTATTCTACCGTACCCATAAAATTAGAAAAAAAATACCTAGAATCTGTTCATACCTATAATGAGCGCATACCTAAAGATGTTCTTCAAAAAGGGCACGCAACTTACACGCGATTTTTAGAGCTTTGTTTGGAGTAAAATGAAAGCTCAAAACCTTTAATCCCTTTTCTTGAATATGTATAGAATTAGAATTGGTAAAAGGCTTATTTTGAGTCCATTACTTTTTCGGCCATTTCCAAGCATGCCAAACAATTAAAGCGGTAATAATACTCTCTAAAATAGCTAGAAACATATAAAATAGATACCATTCGTTTGTTGAGTTTATGGCTATAAATACCATCATGATTGTAAACAGAATGCCAAATAAAATGTTTAGAATTCTGTTTAGTTTTGGTTTTAGCAGTAGTGATGCTGCAACCATAATGGAAGGTATGGCTAGAATTATAGAGGCTAATAATAGACTGCTTGGCGTGTCTAAAATATTGTTGCCACTGATAAGACTATTCACTTTTTCTGGTGTGTATAATTCAAAATAATCACCATATAAATAGCAAAAGGTAACCGCAGCCCACAATCCAGCTAATTTTATTTTAATATTTACTATCGGATTTTCTAACATTTACAGTTTGTTTTTGTGGTTAATCAGCTTTGCATATTCTTCTAAATATAAAGACGCATAATTTCAGTAAATGGTTGCCTGGGAATCGAAAAATAAATTATTCTGTTTTAAATAAAGCAATTATCGTTTCGGAAAAGGTTTCTTGCCACTTTTTATAATCGTGTCCACCTTCAAATGCTTTAACTTCTGCAAACAAATTTAATTCTGCATATTTAGCTTTCAAAAAATCTGCATCATCCTTCAGGAAAAAGGGTTCTTCACTGCCATATTGTAAATACAAATTAGGATAGTTAACATTTTCTTGCCACAAGTTGGATTGCATGTCGCCTCCAAAAGTAGACAAGCAAATATAGGTTCCTATTGTATTCGGATAGGTATTTAATAAGCTCATGCCAAATCCAGCACCATTGGAAACGCCATAAAAATAACGATCCTCTTTAATTAATTTTTGCCTAAATGTGTTTTCAATAGTTGTGATTAATTCATCTTCAAAATAGACCATGTGATTATTAAATCGATTAACTAACATAGAGTCTTCTAGTCGTGTAGGTTTCCTATCTACATATTCAAAATTTCGAAATTGTAAGTGCACTTTTTGTCCATCGCCTGTTGTGGTACTTGTGCTATCTGCAATTTTGCTGTTTGAATGACTCACAATAAGCATAACAGGTTTTATAATGTGATGGTTTATCAATGAATCTAATAGCGTTTTATAAAAACTATTTTCAATTGTATTGTTCCCGTCTGTTGCATAAATAATGGGATATTTAAGGTTACTATCAAAATTTTTAGGCAAGTAAACATTGTGTTTTCTGAATTCGGATAAGCTTGAACTAAAAATAGAATCTGTATAATATTTCGATTCTGATTGTTTCGATTCGGGTTCTTTCTTTTTCGATTCGCAAGAAAGGCAGGTTATGGTGAAAATGGCAAGAACACATAAGTTCAATATGTTTTTCATAATTAATTTTTTATTTTGATAACACAAGTTCAACATAAATTGGGAAATGATCTGATCCTATTTTTGATAAACGTTCTATTTTGTTTAAATGAAATTCTTCTGTTACAAAAATATGATCTAATGGCCAACGCATTAAGATATTCTCCGCATTGTAAGAGTTATAAAAACCTCTACCAACGCGAACATCATACAACAAATTTTCCGTATTGGTTAAATCATCAACATAGGACCAAACTACATCGTTTAAATCGCCAGCTACTATGGTTGGATACTTTCGTTTTTCAATAAGGCTACCTAATTTTTTCATGGCATTTTCGTCTTGACTTGCATTGTCAGGTAACTCCTCAAAATGCGTCGGTGGAACAGGATGAAGGCAATGCAGACTGATGGTTCTATTGTTTGTTAGCAAAATTGAGCTTTCAAAAGAAGGAACTTTTTCATTGTTCAAATAATTGATCTTTACGTTTTTTAAAGGAAACTTACTGAATAAAATCATGCCGTATGTAACTTCGTTTATTGCTTTCTGGTTATAAGGATAATCATCTTTTAAAACTTTTAATTGTTTATTCCACCAAGTATCTGTTTCCATTGCCAAAACTAAATCAGGTTTTTTGGTTTCAATAAGATTAATTAAAAGGTCTGCATTTTTATTGGACATTTTCACATTAGCTATTAAAAGGCTGAGTTGGTTTTTTGGACTAGTTATTTCTTTGGCTGTAGGCACTTGTTCTGGCACCAAAGGTGTATAATTAATTATAAAAGAGCCATTTATTAATAAACCAAATAGCAATCCTATGATAGCCAAAATTTTATACCAAGGTCGGTTTTTTAAGGTGAATGAAAGCCACAGAAAACATATAAATGATAAGATAAAAAGTTGAATGCGTGGAAAGTCCAACATTTTCAGATAACGGATTTCTGCATTTCTGAACACCGAAAGCATAGAACAAATAGCAACAACAATTGCAATGAGGTATAATGTGAATTTTATTATTTTTTTTAATTTCATCATCTTCTTAAAGATACTGTAGAAAAGAATACGACCTATTGTTTTTTTAATTTTTAAACTATGAGAATCAATTAGTCATCTGTATAATTTCCGTAAGCCCAATTAATAGTCGGTTTTATCCATTCTTCTAAAGGTTTAAATAAAAAACCATGACCCATTCCAGTCTGCAATTCTATTTCTTTAAAATGTTCTATTTTACAAGTTGAGGTTTTAATTCGCTCTAAAGCCGAAACGCCAAAAGGATCTGATTTTTCGAAAATGTTAAGAATGTTACCACAGTAGTTGATGTCTGGAATATTCTGAATATCGGAGTCTTGAAAACTGGCTATAAAAACAAAATTTAATTCTGAATTATTAGCTAAAGTAGAAACGTATTGCGCAATATAACCACCTTTTGATGTGCCAACAACTGTTATGTTTTTAGCTTCGATTCCGCGTTTTAACAAGCTATCAATTTGCCTTACAATAGTTATGGCATAATCTCGTGCATTAACATTTCCTTGCCGTTTTTCACTAATAACGTGGAGTCCACTTTTCTTGAATTCGGAAATTATTTCTTCGTATTCTGTGCGTCCAAAATCGGGATGTTCGTCTTGTAAGCTGTGCTCTTCTAAAAAACGGTTGTGGAGAAAAAATAAAAATCGGTCATTATTGTTTCCCTGACCGCAAGCAAAAAGTGACATGTAAAGGAGTCCGATAATGATGCTATTTATTTTCATGGATTTCTGTGTTTTTAGTTTTGCTTTACCGCTAATTTATTCTTGTCACGTTTCATTTTAGTGTCTTCCAAAAAACCTTCTAACCATTACGTTCAATAGTTCAGTTTTTTATTTACAAACATGTGGACGTAATTTTTGGTGTGTAAAAAGGTACTACAATTTCCGGAAAAAAATAATTTATGTGTTTTATTGCACTAAAGTAAATAGGAATCACGTCAATATGTTCAGAGCATAAATTGTTTATTTGTTATTTGACATAAATTATGACCTTTTTTACCTGTTTATTTTTTGGATTTATTGTTGCTATTTCTGGTAGCATTGTTCCCAGTTTTTTAAACATGACAGTTGTTAAGTTTAGTTTAAAAAGCGGGAGGAAAGCCGCATACTATTTAATTGGTGGTTATGCAACGGTTTTGTTTTTTCAAGCGAATATTGGCGCTTACTTATCCAGCGTTTTGATGGAGAATTCAGAGTACATTACTACCATTCAAAAAGTAGGAACAGGAATTCTATTGCTGTTATCCATTAATTTTTTCAGACTTCATATCACTAAAAAAAACCAAGAAAAGAAGGTGGAAATTGAAAAGTCGCGAGCGTATTTACACGGCATCGTTATGTCCTCATTAAACATGGTTGCCATTCCATTTTACTTTACATCCATATCGTTATTAATCGGGTTAGACTATTTTGAGTATTCGTTGCTCAATAGTTTCTATTTTTCCATTGGCTCCACGGTTGGTTCATTTATTTTGTATTCCGTTTATGCCACTATTGCTGATAAAATTGAACACAAACTGACTTTTATTGCGACTAAAATGAATTTTATTTTAGGATGTATAACAGCTATTGTTGGGATTGGGAATGTTGTTTATTTGCTCTGATTTAGGAATCCTAAATTGATTTTTGCTAGTGTTTAAAGCAACCTATTATACTATCAGGCTAAAGCAGATTTTCGTAAGTAGACTGCCTATGGAATTAATTCTAGCTTTTGCAATGCTTATTTTTTCTATATCACAAACTTTCAATTCCTAGAATTAGATTCTACTTCATTTTGATAGTTATAATTATACATGCCGTGCGACAAATATGAATACCAATTCCAGAATTTTAATGGGTTTCGTTTGAAAGTTCTATGAATTTCCAATTCTTTATATTCAGGATTTTTTTCTTTAAATGAAGAAAATTGTCTTTCCATCATGCCAATATCGCGTCCTTTTGCTGGCATAGCTGTAAATACAAATTCGGTATTTTCTGTTTGATATAGATAGGTTCTAAACAAACCATCCGTTAAGATATTTATATAAACAGATAGAAAATTACTTAATATAACTGTCCCGATTATAATTAATGATATTTTTAATTTTTTTCTTTTCATCAAATTAAGTAAACCACTTTTTGTATATTTTGTTGCTTGTTTTTACCACGGCACTTTGTTGGCAGTAGTTTTTAACTTATTCATTTCCCATGGTTTCATTAAACATTCCTGATTCTTCAAAACTATTAACTATCGCATCATAGCTTTTTTTAGAGTAAATTCGAATTGAGTTTTCAATTGAGTTAGTGTTTTTGTTTGTTGTCCAAATTGAATTGTAAGGTTTATTCTCATACAAAGTTATATAGTAACTTGAGCAAACAGCCATAAGATTTATAGATAGTGAGTTACACCTTTCTTTAATACTTTTGAAAGATTGAAGTAATAATTCCCAATGAATAACCTCTACAAAATAGATATCCGTTTTTCGTGAAATTCCATATTTGCCTCCATGGGCAAGAAAATGGATTATAATATCTGACCCTTGTTCTTTTATCAAATCAAAAATTAACCCAATATCATTTGGTGATTTACAGAGATGATAACTAGAATTTTCTATTTTTTTTAAATTTTCAATTGCCGAATTGATAATAGGATCTTTTCTTTCATCTTTAGATAGATAATCAATTATATATTTCTTTGATTGAAGTTGTTCAGGTGTCATAATTATGGGGAATTAGTTTTCATCATTATAGTCTTTGAATAAAACTCTGCCAACTTCAGAATCCATAAACTTCTTCGGATCTTTTAAAACTTCTTTTAAAATTTTATCTTGCTGTAATTTGTTAGGTTTTTTTAGTTTATTTATTCCAATTACTCTATTTCCTAAAAAGCTGTTTAGAGGGAAGTAATCTAATAGTTGTGGACTATTTAGTACACCATTTATTGGATCTATTTTACAGCAGTTTATTCCTTTCAAGTCATGATTTCCTTTTAATACACTCCAAAACATAAAGCGGTTAAATTTTCCATAAATCATTAAGTTTTCTTCGTTTTCAGAACTAATTATTGTAGCATCAAAAGTTCTTGCTAAATAGTAATGAACACCTTTGATTCCTGTATCATTTTTTTCAAAGTCGCAGGTTAGAAATAAGTAATTTTTATCAAAATTTCTAGGATATATTTTTTTAGTCAAAAAATCTCTCCATTCCTTTTCTGCATTTTTTAATATCTCGAAATACCATTTATTTGAAAGTTCTCCTGTTTTAAAATTAAGTATTAATACTCTCCACATAAATGAAACTGCAAAATAGAAAAGTTCTTCTTTATAATTCAATTCAGTTTTGCCATTAATGTATGGATAGAATATTTTTTCCGAAAACCATTTTTCTTTTACAGAAAATTCTTGTTCAGCTTTTTCAGATAGAAGATGTAACTTAATAGCATCTTGAATTCTTTTGTTGGGTTCAATAAATTGTCTTAAATATTTTGAGCCACTTTTTTTGTGATATTTCACAGCGAATTTCGGAAATATATGGCTTTCCTTTAATTCGGTATCTATTTTGTATAATTCGCAAATACCTTTCAAATTATCTCGATTCTTTAATTACTGCCAACGTGTTCGTGTATGGTTTCGTTGCGTGTTTAGGTAACTAATTTAGCAAAAGAAAACGAGTCAGAGGAAAATCCGCAGGATTTTCCATTTATTCATTGTCCTAGCAATGAATTATACACGTTGTTGTGTACAGTATTTATTCTTTTCGTAATGCAACTATTTCTGATTGATTAGGAATTCTATACAATTTAATAAATTCAGTTGTTACCTCTTTTATTGGAATAGAAGCAGTTCTTATCCCATTATAGTAAATTGATACAAAGTATGTAGAATCAATTTGTTCAATCATTTTTTTTTCTCCTTCTTTTACCTTAAATAATTCTAGCCGTTTCTTGTCCCAAAGTTCTTTGTTAAAAATAAATTCCTCTTCTCGTTCGTTTTTGCTAATTACAAAAATCATTTTTTCAATATCCTCTTTATTCAAAGTTGTGATTGTAGGTTCAAGTCGAAAAAAATCACATTCAAAGACTGTATCTTTATCATTTGATTTTCCATCAATGTATAATTTTATATGATTTTCGTTAACGATTTTATATTCAGAAGCTTTTTCATTGCTAGGATTTAATAAATGTCCATTACTCATTAAAAAGGGTGTTACTTTTTTTTTTCAGTGAAAAATCAGTAAACATTTTAACACGATCATTTTCAATTTCTAATAATTGAAATCCTGGATAATTTTTCTTTCCATTACAAGAATCAATTTGTTTTAGTAACCATTTCCCATTAAGTTCTTGTCCAGTTACAGAATTTAAAATCATAGCTAAAAAGATTAAGGATAACGTTTTTCTCATATTGTACACAACGTGTTCGTGTATGGTTAGTTGCGTGGTTAAGCAACTAATTTAGTAAACAAATACGAACTCGAGAAAATTCCGAAGGAATTTTCCAAATAATCACTTGCCAAAGCAATTAATTATACACGTTGTTGTGCTTTCGTTATTTATTTTCTAATTCTAATTCTATGATTTCGACTATCTTTTTTAAATGGTTTTTTAGTCTTGGATAATGGATAGAGGCCAAATTACTATTTGTACCAGTATAAGTTATAAGGTTATTTTCAAATTCCTCTTTGCTGAGTATATGAATATTACTACTGAGAATATTTGTTGATTTTGGGATTCCTAATTTGTCAGTTCCCTCACTTTTGTTTGCTATTGTTCTAAAAGAACCATTCCTTTTTAAATATTTTTGGCAATCCTCGTAATCTTGTTTTACATTTTTTTCTTGACCTTGAACTTTTAAAACAAGAGGCTCTAAAGCAATTAGATATTTACGAAGGCTATCATTAAGTACATATTTTAAATCACCGGAAGATTTAAGCTCTGAAAGTGCACTATTTTCATATCTAAAATTGTTTGTGTATCTAAATACTTTACTAAAAGCCTTTGATAGGTAATTTTCTGTAATGGTATCTTTGGTTCCATCGATTAATTTAAAAATTTTAGTTTGCCATTGATTGAGGGTATTGGCAAAATTTATGGCTTTGTTAACTTCAATTAAATTGTTATGCGCTTCTGATTTGAGAAGAATTAAGTATTTCTCTTGATTACCCTGTATTTTACGTTGTTCATTCCAATTATTAATCTGAAGCGCAATCAAAATTCCAATAACTACAAGTATTATTTCTCCAATAGCATACTTAAAATACTTTCCAGTTTT
>NZ_JNGS01000022.1:0-1377 GCF_001039595.1 Bizionia psychrotolerans | reverse complement strand
CCACGTGTTCTTATAATTAATGGTGCTTTTTGGCGACCTTTAGTTCTGTATTGTAACGTTGCTAAATCGTCACTCATAATTTGCAAAGCGTACAGAATATAATCCAAATACTGAATCTCAGCAATTGGACGTAAACCGCGAAGTGCCATACCAATTCCTTGGCCTAAAATAGTGGCTTCACGAATCCCAACATCTGAAACACGTAGCTCGCCATACTTTTCTTGCATGCCTTCCAAACCTTGATTAACATCACCAATATGTCCAGCATCTTCCCCAAAAATTAGCGCTTCAGGATACTTACTAAAAATAGCATCAAAATTATCACGGATTACTAAACGTGCATCTACGTCTTCGCTATTATCATCATATGTCGGCTTCACTTCTTGAATTTTTAAAGCTGATTTATCGGATTGCGAATATAAATGCGAACTATATTTAGGTTGAACAACATCTATATAGTTGTTAATCCAAGTCGCTAATTGATTTTTAGTTTCCGATGTTTCATTTACCACATATCGTAACGCTTTTCGCGCTGTCGATAAAATATCTTTACGAATTGGCTCTGAAATTTCAGCCAAATCATTTTTCAATTTATCAATAAATACGTTATTACTACTTGCTGCTGCTACTTGTTCCAATAAAGCCACCAAGTCATTTTGTTCTTGCTTTAAAGGTTTGGTAAATGCTGACCAAGCTGCTTTTTTTCCATCGCGAACTTGTTTTTTGATAGTTTTTTCAATGGCTAATAAATCGTCATCCGTAGCAATGCCATTGGCAATTATCCATTCACGAAGTTTCACATTACAATCATAAGCAGCTTCCCAAGCTAAACGGTCTTCATTTTTATAACGCTCATGCGAACCTGATGTGGAATGTCCTTGTGGTTGTGTTAATTCTTGAACATGAATTAAAACAGGAACGTGTTCCTCACGTGCCACTTGTGATGCTTTTTGGTATGTTTCAATTAAAGCTGGATAATCCCAACCCATAACACGTAAAATCTCAAAACCTTTGACGTCCTCTTCTCGTTGAAAACCTTTTAAGATTTCAGATATATTTTCTTTAGTCGTTTGATGTCTAGCGTGAACTGAAATCCCGTAGTCATCATCCCAAACACTCATAACCATGGGTACTTGTAAAACACCAGCCGCATTTATGGTTTCAAAAAACAAACCTTCGCTCGTGCTGGCATTTCCAATAGTTCCCCAAGCCACTTCATGACCTTCGTTCGAAAAATTGGTGGTATCAATTCCTGTTACCTGTCTGTATATTTTTGATGCTTGCGCTAAACCCAATAATCGTGGCATTTGTCCAGCGGTAGGCGAAATATCAGCACTGGAATTTTTCTGTTCTAAAAGATTTTTCCAATTTCCATTT